>NZ_QUOK01000003.1:0-300000 GCF_003390325.1 Rhodohalobacter sp. SW132
CATTGATGCAATAAACTTGATTAAATTCTCGTGATTTTGTGAACTTTTCTCACCCCCTCACTCTGTCACTGGATCACCCAATCTCTCATTCACTCACTCAATCACTCCCTCTCAAACAACCCACTTCTCCGGAAACCTCGCCATATTAACAAGCTTACCGATGATAAAATCATATTCCCTGTTCAACATTTTATAAGGTTCCGGATCGATATATTTACATTTGAACGCAAAATCCAGCCAGGTTTGGGTTTCTGCGGCCTCTGCCTCGGCATCGGAGAGTTTAGACACAAATGATTTCGGATATTTCCGTTTTCTAAACGCCTCAGATATATTTGCGGATACCGAACGGGATGATCTACGAACCTGATCGGTCAGCGAATACTGCTCCTCTCGTGGAAAAGCTTTCGAAAGTTCAAATAGTCGCATCGATGCGTCAAACGACATCCTATATACATCCAGCTCTCTGTGTGAATGTATTCTTTTCATCTCGTCTCTTTTTATTTTCTCTCAATTCTTAAATATATACGAATCAGAATAACCCGCAAGTTTGAAATGAAGTGAGTGAAATTTATCAACAGACTATTGAAAAACAAGCCAATTGACCAAACCAGACCCTGTTTTTCGGCTTTTTCACCCTTTCTCTCCTTCACTCCCTCACCCCGTCTCATTTTACTCCCTCACTCTCCTGACATACTGATGAACTGTAGAACTGAGAACACATCTTACCCCAATTTTCATTAACTTTCTTTAATAAATCAACCAAGAACCGATAATAAAAGAGTCCCGGAACGGTTTACCACAGATGTTTAAATCAGACCTCGTAATAAACTATTAGAGACCTATGCCCAAGACATCCCTTTGGGAAAATCTTTAGTCGACTCAATAAACAATTTTCAATACCCGCTAAATGTCCAAACGTTCAACATCACTCACTCCCTCCCTAAGTCTCACCCTCTCTCTCCTTCTCTCCCTCATCATCCTTCCTACCCAAATCCATGCCCAGTTCTCTACACCAGAATTCAGCTTCGAAACAACCGGCATCATCAGCTCCTCCGGCACCACCCCGTTTTGGCTGCAGAGCAATAGGCACGGGATGTTCTCAGGCGAAGGCAGCCAGTTCCTTACAAGACTACAGGCCCACAGCACCGGTAACCAACTAACCGATAACCTCTCCCTCAGCTATGGAGCCGATTTTATTGCACGGCCGGGAGTGAAATCCACCGCCTCTTTTAACCAGGGATATCTGAGGCTGGATGGATATGGGCTTTTCCTGCAGGCGGGGCGGTTTCATAACACCTCACCGATTCATGATGAAGAGTTAGGGATGGGTTCTTTGGGTATTAGCAACAACGCATCACCCATACCGCAGGTTCGGGCCGGATTGAAGGACTGGACCTCGATTTCATTTACAAGGGATTTTATTCAAATAAAAGGCTACATCGCTCATGGGTGGCTAGGAAGCAGGCGCATAACTGAAGATGTTCTGCTTCATGAAAAAGTGGGACATGCACGATTTGGGGGTGACTTCCCTTTAAATTTTTACGGCGGCTTGGCACATTATGTAATCTGGGGAGGAAAAAACCATCCCGATCATGGGGATATACCAGCTTCTCTGAGCGATTTTAAAAATGCCTTTTTTGCACTGAAAGGAGGTCCCGATTCACCGGGGCAGTTTCGTAATTACATGTATGGAGATCATATCGGCGCCTGGGATTTTGGCTTTTTTCTCGAATTTGACAGGGTTGATATAAAAGCTTATCGCCAGTTCCCAATTGAAACCAAAGATAATCTAAAGTTCATAAGCCCTCAGGATGCATTGACAGGTCTTCATTTTGATTTTAATGAAAACTGGGAACTACCGATTAAGGCGCTCACGTATGAATTTTTGTATACCAAATACCAAGACGGCCCCCGTCGCCCCAATATTGGTGGTGACTTGACCAGAGATGAATTCAGAGGAAATGAAAACTACTATAACCACGGACTGTACCGTACCGGTTGGGTCTATAATTCACGTACAATTGGAAATGCCCTGTTTGTACCCAGTAGTGATCCGGATATTGGAGTGTTCAACAACCGGATCGTTGCCCATCATCTTGGTATTTCATTTGCCCTGCAATATAATGTGAAATTAACGACTAAAGGCACATTCAGCCGCAACTACGGCAAAAGATGGGATAACCGAATTCCTGATGATAAAGAAAAAATGGACCTGTTTGATCCATATATAAACCAATGGAGCTTTTTTACAAGAATTGAGGTTCCCATTACATGGAGAGGTTATTTAGTAACGATCCTGGCCGAATCCGGATTTGATAACGGTGCACTTGTAGGAGATCAATTTGGATGGCTTTTTGGTATAAGATTAGGAGTTTAATCACTTTTTCTCCTCAGTACTCTCTCTTTAAATGCCTGAATAAGAACAAGGGGAATAAATCGTGGCGCTTCAATTAAATACCGTTTATAGAGCCTCTTCGGTTCTTTTATTAGTCGATAAAACCACTCTAAGCCATATTTTTGCATCCACTCAGGTGAACGTTCAATATCACCAACCACCACGTCAAATGCTGCTCCTACCCCAATTGCAATGTTGACATCCAGCTTATCGAAATGTTCATGAATCCAATAATCCTGTTTTGGTGCAGTTAGGCTAACCCAAAGCACATTGGGCTTAACTTCGTTGATCATATTAATCATTTTCTGGTTTTCTTCTTCAGAAAATGTTTTTGCGTATGGAGGCGAGTAGGTACCTACAACATTCAACCCCGGGTTTTCAACCTCAAGTTTATCTTTTAACCGATCAGCTACACCCTCTGCAGCACCTAAGAGAAAAAAAGAATACCCATTTTCGGCTGCGATTTTTGAAAATTCTGGAAGTAGGTCTAATCCCGTTACTCTTCCACGAATTGGATCTCCAAGAAGTTTAGATGCCCAAATAAGTGGAACACCGTCAGCTGTGCTGATATCTGCTGAATTATAAATATGTTCAAGTTTTGGGTTTCTTTTAGCCCAGAGCAGACAATTAACAGGAGTTACTGTGACCCTGATTTTATCATTTGTTTCTATAGTATCAGTAAAAATTTCAAGTGTCTCACCAAGATTTTGCTTGTTTACGTAGCTTTTCAAAATATTTACTTTGTACATCAGACTGAAGCTTTACTCAATACGTTTTCCATATTTCTCCAAAAAGCCTCAATGCTATAGTTTTTCAGAAAAGCTTTTCTACCATTGCTACCCATTTTCAATCTGAGATTTTTATCACACATCAAAATTTGAATTTTTTTTGCAATTAAATCAGGACTCTTAATAGGGACAATAAATCCTGTTGACTTTGACTGAACAATACTACTGGCGGCTCTCCAATCTGTAGCGATAACCGGCAATTCAAATTGCATGGCTTCAATAATTACGTTTCCAAAAGATTCATTTTCATAGTAAGTAGGAAAAACAAGAAGATGACACTTAGAAAACATTTCCCATTTTGAATCACCGCTGAGTTTACCATGAATCTTAACCACTTCTGTAAGGCCATTCTTTTGGATAAATTTTGTTAGTTTTAGTTTAAACTCATCACTTCTGAAACCTCCAACTAAATGAATGATAAACCTTTCTCTTTTTTCTAATAATATTTTACCGGAATGTAGTAAATCTAATACGCCTTTAGATTCCTGTATGGATCCAATATAAAGAATTTGCATTGGTGATTCGGAAAGGTTTCGTTTCACCGTGTAGCTTTTATGCACGTCCAAGATTCCATTGGGTACCACTTCTACTGATTTAGCCTTTATAAATTTACCATCTTCAGGATTTAATTCAGATAATTGTATAGCAAGTACTGGGCGTCGATATGCTAAATTGAATAGGACTTTTTCAAACCAAAACAAAGTATTATAAACTTCATCAATGCCTGCGGACCTAAAATGAAAAAGAGTGGCTTTAAAAAACGGCCTCAAAGAGATTAGTATAAACACATCACGATAGAAAGGGAGTCTACCCGAACATGCAGGCATATAATATAAATTTCTCACACCTTTCAAGAACCTTAATTCTAATGACTTGAAAATAACAGGGAATAATTGAATAATTTTTGATAACCTGAACTTTCCTACCTCCTCAACCCTCTTTGAATAGTTAGCCTCCACAAAATGTAGTTGCATTTTTGTATAATGGCCTGCTAATAATCTTTCTGTTGAAAGTGATTGACCATGGATGGGTGGTGGTATTTGACCGATAATCAAAATTTTCTTCATATAATTTAACTTAATTAAAATACTTTTGTGATAAATACTTTTTTAAGTATTTACTTTTTAAGAAATAATACTTAATAATATATGCTTTCTTAAGTATTTTGATTCTATAATTTTGATTATCTAAATTAAACGATGGATATAAGTAATTTTTATATGAGTATGCAATTTCTAATCTTTGTTGATCATTTAGTACTCCACTTTTTATCTGCTCACCAGTTTTATTATCATCAGTTACTCTGAAATCAGTTAGAATATGATCTATCAACTTAATATTATACTCTTTACCACATCTCATATACCATTCAGTATCCATCATATAATGAAACTGATCATTAAGAAGGTTTTTCTTAAGTATAGCAGAACGAAAAAAAGTACCGGATGAGGGAGGAAGGTGAATTCTAAATAAAGTTAAATTGTAATCAAAGTCTATATGATATATGGTTCTTATTAATTCCAGTTTTTTATTTACAAGATTAACATGTCCATACAGTACATCAGAATCAGGATTGCTATTGATATAATTTAAAAATTTATTAATAGCACCATCTTTTAAAAGATCATCTGCATTTAACCAAAGAATCCAGTCACCATTGGAAATTTTAAACCCTTTATTTAGCGCTTCACTTTGTCCATTATCAGGTTCAGAAATATATCTTATATGATCATAATTATTCTTGTAATAATTTAAAACCTCTAAAGTCTTATCTGTACTTTCATTATCGATTATAATGTGTTCTAAATTGGAGTAATCCTGACTAATAACACTTTCAATTGAGTCCGAAATATAATCCCCCTGATTAAAAGAAGGTGTAACGACAGATATTTTTACCATTATATTCTTAATCTTTTAATCTTTATTACCATTACCATTGTCATTATAATAACTATATAAATACTAGATCCAGCAGCAATTCCAACGCCGAACACACTACTTATACTTACATATATAAATAAAGAAACAATTTGTGCATATAATAACTTTAGTTTCTTTGATTCATTATTAAATATTCGATTTTTAAATAAACTTTTAATAGTTATAATATATGACATAGAGAGTATAATAAACCCAATTATACCTAAGTCTGCTAATACTTTTAATATCGCATTATGTGCTGAACCTAACGGAATTCCATCTCTCACAAATTCTGCAAGTAACCATCTTGAACCCGCTGCATATCCATATCCAACTATTGGTGATTCAAGCCATCTATTAAATAAAAATTCAAAAACACCAGCTCTCGCACTTAATGTCATTATTACATCAATTGATTGTCCTCTTGAAAAGTACAGAATCAGATTATCAAAATATCCCAGCACTCCAGAGACTATTACTACTCCAAACGAAATATAGATAAATAATGCCTTGTGTATAAACTTTTTATATATAAATATATTTATAAATAATACTAGTATAGCAGCTATCATTGATGATCTAGTGAAGGTCAATAATAAGAATATCCAAGTTATAAAATAACATATCCAATATATTTTCAATCTTGCATCAGATAAATATTCTTTTCCATGTAAACAAACTGTGATAAAATAAATACCTGATATTACTGCTGCTGCTCCATAATCACCAAATATTCCTCCCACTAGTCTGTAACCATAATTCCATTCTTCTCTTCCTACAAGATTAGGGTCGATAAAATAAAATATAATTATCAAGAATAACTGGATGATAAATGCATAGAATATTAACAAGAGTGGTTTAGTCCAATCCATCCATTTTTGAATTAAACCTACTAGAAGGATGAGAATTAATATTTGAAAACTAAAAAATAGTGTATATAAAGTGTTCGGAGAATATATAGATGAGATTATAGCAAATAAACCATAAATAGAATACCATTTGGTTGGATTTGATGTTAAAATATCATAATAGTATTTTTTGTTTTTTGAAAAATACACAAGTACAATTAAACCGCTAATTCCCCACACCACCATCCTCAATATATTGGAAAAATCCAAATTAAATGAACTTTCAAATGCCAATTGACTTGCTAGTTCTCTAGTATTTGTATTTCTGTCCTCTACTTTTAATTGTGGTGGGCCAAGAATGCACAATACTAAAAATACAAGGGTGATAT
The DNA here is from genome assembly GCF_003390325.1 of Rhodohalobacter sp. SW132. Lineage (NCBI taxonomy): Bacteria > Pseudomonadati > Balneolota > Balneolia > Balneolales > Balneolaceae > Rhodohalobacter > Rhodohalobacter sp. SW132. Next base: position 6,341 of record NZ_QUOK01000003.1, read on the forward strand.
ACTTTACTTTTAGAACCATAAATTCTTAAAAATAAATTAAGTTTTACAAACAGCCCAAATGGGTAAATAGTGCTTGCCTGATATATTTCTACCCATCATCGCGCAAACCCTGTGTTTCCCACTTGTTACTGCTCCATTAGTAGTTTCTATTGGATCTTTTTTAAACATTTCAATAATTTCTTTTTCACTCATGTCTGATAGAGACTCGTAATAATCCTTAGTATATAATTTCGGGAATTTTACTTCCTCAATATATTTATTAGCTAAATGGTATGGTGTAACTCCCTTTTTGTATTCAAATAAAATACAATACAAAAAGTAGTTGTTCCCAGACTGCCAAAAATTTTGATCCAAATTTACAGGCTCATAGAATTCCTCAGTCATATCTGTTTCATTTATGTCTTTGACTATCTTATGTAGTGTATTCTTTGACTTTAAATATGAAACAATATCCTTTATTTTTGTATACTTCCCTCCATCGGTAAATATATCAAGGTGAGGCTTTCTCCATTTCCAATTAAACGAATCCATGGGTTCAATATTTAAATTTAAAAATTCCTCTTCATCTAGTTGTTTATAATGAACCCCTAAAAATCTAAACGGTATGTTAGTTATTTGTCTTAATGAATGTGGTAATTTAAAACATACTCGAATCGCTAATTCTTGTACTTTATTCTTATAGTTACGCGGGTTTGACGTTTTTAATCGTCTTAAAAAATTTCTGATACGATTGATTAAATTGGGATTATACATAATCTCAAGAAGCCGATCAGTTTCTTTTGGTACAAAAAATTCTTCACCATAAATTTCTATGCATTCAAAATCTTCAAATAGATGTTTAGGGAACCATTTTTGCCCATATCCAACTTCCCTTCTCTCTTGTTTGAAAATACAGATATCTATATATCTATAGTCTCTACAAACAGAAATCATTTGATCATTATCACGTATGACTTGAAACCCTTTATCAAGTAAATTTGGTAAAACATTGTTCTTAAAGTTATCTTTATCCTCCTTCCAAATGCTAATATCATCGTCATGATCATCTAAAAATTGATTTTCTTTGTATAATCCTAAAAGTGTTTTTCCCTGCAACCAATACCTGATATTTTCTGATGTCAAACTCTTCGTTAGGTCCTTCAAGTTTCTAATACGAATTGACAACGCACTTTCAAAACCTTGTTTCAGCCAATAATGTTTATTCACCAAGAAATCATACTTTGACCAGTTTTCAGTATGAATTACATCATTATTTGTGTTTATCATAACAAGTATAATTTAGAAATTATTTACTGATCGTTGACACCAATCATTAAAACAAGCTGGTAACCTTCCATGAAATATTCTATTAAATATTTGCCTAGCCTCTTTTTTTGTATACAATCCTGATGTGACATTTGGCCATATATCGAGGTCATCAATATCAACAATTTTATTTACTCTAATGGGTATGGTTTTTTTTCCTAAAGCTGATAAAACTGACAGTCGGTGTTGTCCAGTAGTTGCCATCCAACTCCAGTTATCATTCTCATCGATTAATACGGTTGATTTTATATCACCATCAGGGTTACTGTTTCTTTTATATCCGTATTTCTTAACGGATTTTAAAAGTTTATGTAGTCTTTTAGCTTCAATATTTAATTTAAATTCAGATACAGGACCTGTCCATGCCCACCCATGTGAAGCATCTATATTTATACCAGCTCTATTATTCTCTATGATAATCGATTCTTCGTTTTTCTTGGCCCACTGTTCGATTGATTCTATATCCCAGGGCAATACGCATGTCCATGCGGGATAGTTGAATAGTTCATTATTATTATCATTTAATCCAAGCAATTCAGCTGCATATTTAGGCTGCACATTTTCATAATAAATCTTCAATTCATTATAAATTATCTCTAAGCTTTTAGTTGATATTAAAGCTTTCTTTGCAGCAATTACGAATGGATGTGAAGCAGATGGATGAAATGAAAATACCGGATGTCCTCGTCCTTTCTCAATCGGAGCATCAATTATTACTGGTTGAGATTTACAATAATACCTTAAAAACTTTGGATCATTTCCTTTTTTTCTCACATCAATGGGGAACTGAATATCATTCCTTTTAAAGTATTCAAGACTATGAATCCTATATCCAAATGAATTGAATATTTTCTGAACAATATCTTCTATAGATTTTTTTTGCATAAGAAAATTACCTTTTACCGAAAAGCAGGCATTAAATTAATTTTTTGACATAATTTTGAAATAAAAAAACCAATACCTCCACCAATCAGCATAAACAGAAGAAACAGTGGTATCATCATCCAAATTTGATATGACAACCATGGATAATTAATTAACCAAAATATTATTAGTAGAAAGGGAACAATGGCAGGAATGAAGTAAGATAAGTTTGATTTAATATCTAACTTTTTAAAAACTATTTTCTCCGACACGATTCGCATTATTAGTAATGACGGTATACTTACTAACTTTGCCAAAGCGGCTCCCACTAAGCCATATACCGGCATAAGAAGTAGCATTAAACCCAGCGTCAATGGAACTGTGATTGCTAAAAATTGAGTATTAAGTTTAACAAGGCCTGTACCTAATAAAAAGTGATGATTGATAATTCCAATTGGATGAAACATATATTTAGCAAGAAAAACATATAAAATTAATATTGCTTCATTTGCAAAATCTGTTCCCATCCATATTTCTAGCAAACTAAAACCAAATAAATAGGTTGGTGTAATTATTGCAATTGTTGCTATAACAATGAAGAATGTAGCTTTATGATAAATTTCTTTAAGTCGTTTAATATTTCCTTTTTCTACTAATTGAGAAACCATTGGAAAAACGAAAGAAGTTGCCCTGGCTAAAACACTATGAATTATCTCGGCTACTTTTAATGCAATTACATAATAGGTCAATCCACTTACACTAATAATGCCGGCAATTAAAAATCTGTCGAGTTTTGATTGACTAAGTCTAAGAATACTTTGAAGCCACGTGTAAAAACTGTAGCTAAATACTTCTTTCAAGACCGACTTGTCATATAGTGGTATAAAGGACAAGCTATTGATGAAATATTTTTTTGATATATAAGCTTTAATCATCCCACCAATAACCAGAAAAATAATACTCGATAATAGGACCGCTAATAAATCAAAACCTGCAATTACAAGAATTACATTAATTACCATGGTAACTATATCAATACCCATAGTAACTTTAGCATTTACATCGTGTCGTTCAAAGGCATATATTACAGATCTGAAAACATCATTAAAAAATCGAGCAACAATACCTATTCCACCTATCTTTAAGGCAATGATCGTCAATTGGATATTACCTTCTTCTACTCTAAATACATTTTCAACAAGTAATTCAGCGAAACCAAAAACTACAATACCTACAAGTATTCCCATTAAACAATAAACCGTCATTGTTGTGCGGGAGACTTTTACAATTGCTGGTATATCATTAAGTGCCCGGTATTTAGAAACGAACTTAACAGTAGCGTCTGTCAGGCCTAATCCCATCGCCCCACCACCAAATCCAATAAAACCATTTACGAGCATCCAAATGCCATATTGTTCAGCACCCAGATAGTGAACAAAGATAGGCGTCGAAATTACCCAAAGAAGTGGATAAAGAATAGTTTCTGAAGAATTATAAAATGCATTTTTTAAACTTACTTTAAAATCTATAGATCTATTTTTTAGATCAAAATAATCAGTGATTTTTTGGTAGAATTGCTTCAAGATAATCTAATATGAAAATTGATTTCATTTTGTAAATATTTCAACTAGTCTGATTATTTTAAATAAAATTTTATTAACCAAAATCCAATCCCAATACTTATCCCCAATATTAATGTTATCATTACAATAAAACCGCGTCTCGGACTAATCTTATCACTCGGCACATTTACTGCCTGTACCACACTAAACACTGGTCTCTGCTCCTGAAGACGCAACCGTGCCTCTTCAAGTTGCTGAGACAGGCTGCTATATAAATTAAAGGCAAGGTCTTTCTCATCCTGAAGCCGCTCCAGTTCTGTTTGGGCCCGGGCAGTTGCAAGCGAAATATTCGCATCCCGAAAATCAGCCAGGGCGATCTGACGCTCTTCAAACCGTTCACGGGCAGATGCGTGCTGCTCCTCCACAAACTCAAGGTCCTGGCTTGTCTTTTCGATTCGATATTGTGTTACGTACTCCTTCAACAACTCAATAAGATGTCTGTTTAACTCTGCCGCAGCCCTCGCATCATGCAATGTTACCCGGGTGGTCAATAAACCGGTCTCTTCATCAAGTCTCACCGAAATTCGATTTCGTATATTGTCAATTAATTCCAGGTCTTTTTTGCTAACCTGGATAAATTCCGCTTCAAAAGGATCATTTACTTGTACAGTACGTTCCTCTTCCCTGATCCAGTCTAGCACTGTAAAAGGAAGCCCAATAGTGAGTTTCTGTAGATACTGAGTCAATGAAGGCGAGTAATGATTTTCATAAAAGTCGGGAAGAGTCGTCGATAGTGTGTAATCTGCAAACCGGATCTCTTGCTCCATCAATTCCATTTGAAAGGAAAGACTGTTTACAATACGCGGGTAAATCATTGGAGGAATCGTACCATGCTGTGCCTGTGACAGATCAACTCCGCCCATTCCAAAAGCACCACCAAAACGCTGAAGTAATTGTCCGGCTCTCCCCTGATCAGCCTGCTGAACTTCCGGCATCAGAATCGCTTCACTCTCATACTCCACCGGGCTAAAAAAGGCAATAAAGAGGCCGATTGCCACAAACACACCGGTGATTTTGGCAATGGTCCACCGTCCGTTCCAGATATTTTTGGCAAGTTCGACCAGGTCAATCTCGTCATCATCTCCCTCATTTATATGGGGCATATATTCGATGGGGACGTACCGGACTTCGGGCGTGGTTTCTTTCTCTTTTTTTAGCTCCTCGGGAGAGCCGGGGTTGTTATTTAATTCGTCAGACAAGAGGAATTGGAGATTATAGATTTGAGATTAAAGGTATAGTTCTTTGAAAAACATATGGAGTAAGAAAAAACCTTCTATTTATTTATCGGTCCTGTCGTAACATGGATCGTTTGTAGTTCACTGCTTAATAAATCCACAGTATTAACACAACTAAGATTTATCTGTTATTTTTAATAGAACAGATAGTCTAAAGGTTTACGACTGATCATTATGATGAAGATTTCCGCAGACAATTCACCAAACTCTATCAGTAAAACCTTTATACCCCTATTTTATTTCAGATTTAGTTTAATCTGGTGAATACATCAAGCCCTAAAAACTCAACACTCATCACTAAAAACTAAAACTCAGTGCCCATTCGTTTTTCGAGTCACCATCTGGGCTACTGTGCGGTAGATAATCATCAGATCCAGTTTCAGCGAGTTTTTTTCGATGTAGATCAGGTCGTTATCCAGTCTTCGGCGCATCAGCTCCACATCCAGGGTTCCTCCCCTCAGACCCCTTGCTTGTGCATACCCCGTAATACCGGGTGTAAGAATATATCGGTAGTAGTGGTCATCAAACGTATTATTCCAGTACGCACACTCCTCAACCGGGTACGGCCGCGGCCCCACCAGGCTCATATCCCCTTTCATTACATTGATGATCTGGGGCAGTTCATCAAGATTCATTTTCCTGAGAAACTGACCAAAACCAAAAATTCGGTTATCCCCTTTTTGCGTTACAACCGGCTGCCCGTTTTTCGATTGCTTCTGAACAACGTGCATGGTTCTGAATTTATAACATTGAAATACCGCCCCATTTCTCCCGGTCCGGGGCTGCTTGAACAGAACAGGCCCGCGGGATGACAGCTTAATTCCGAGAGCTATAAACGGAAAAAGCAGCATGTAAACCAAAAAGCCGGCGGCTCCAAGAACCAGGTCAATTTTTCTCTTGACCGGGTAAGGCTTAATTCTGATATCGTTAAACTGTTCAGAATGAATTGATTCTTTAAAGTGTTGTTCTTCAGGAGGTAAAGTTCTTACATGAACTCTCTTGGCCCGTTGTAATGTTAATCCCATATCTGCTTAAATCCTATGCCGATTTTTTTGTAGTTTTTTCTCTGTAGTGATGTTGTACATTTAAGCGCAAAAAATAAGTGTTAAGATCTTCTAATCCAAATAGTATGTAACGATTCCTACACTTTTTTCTTTACCAAAAACTACACAACATTTAATGATACACTACAAATGCATTATATACCTATACAAACTCTGCACCGTGAATGGATGTATATTCTGAAATGAATGATTCGATCAGGTTTCAACCCACGTTTTATACGGTTCACAACGATTATCGGTGGTTTTGGAGAATTTCTTAAATAGATTTTACAGGATATATTCTATTTTTTTATAAATCCCGGTCTATTCTAAAAGGAAACATTTTACAGTATTGGAATATTTTTCCGTAAAGTTATGTGTGCAGGGCGACACAATTTGTATAAGGGTTGAATTTGAGTATCTGGTTTTTTTACCCACTCCCACCAACGGCCCCAGATGAAATATGAGTTTGTAGCCCGGGTTAATGGATATCCATAAAACATTGTAACATCCAGATACCGGTCCTGGAAGGGCCAAATGTGAATATCCCCCAGGTGTAGAACGATACAATCGGGCGTAACCCAGGAATTGATGTGGCAATAGAACCAGGCCATCGGGCGATATATCAGCGAATGATTGGGAATTTAATCCGATGGCTGTTCATCGATTTTGATCAACGGAAACGGTGTTGTGATGAATAATATATCGAACAACCCCTCGGTGGGTTCATTGATTTTGCTGAATTTATTGCCTCGGGATTCCTGTTTTCGATTTCCAACGTATTCCCGGGGTAAAAACCCCGGGCTATTCACATTTAGCCCCGTTCGGGGCTTGGGTTAGTGGCCTACGTTAGATCGGGGTAAATTATATGTTATGAAATCTAATACTCTTGAATCATCCGATTCGCCTACAGGCATTATGTGTTCCCCACACATGGACCATAGAGGACAAATGTTTGTAGCTCGGGTTAAAACGGATATCCCTAACGCATTGCAATGTCAAGAAACCGACCCTGAAAGGGCCAAATGTGAATAGCCCCGAGTGGTGCACGATGTAATCGGGCATAACCCGGGGATTATATGGGGTCATTGGATCCAGGCCATCGGGCGATACATGAACGAAGGATTGGGAATGATATCCGATGGCCGTTCATCGATTTTGATCAACGGATTCTGTGAGGTGGATGATTTCTCGGACAACCCCTCGATGTGTTCATTGATTCTGCGGAATTCATTGCCTCGGAATTCCTGTTTCGATATCCAACGTTTTCCAGGGGCTGCAACCCCGGGCTGTTGATTTGCGCCCGTTCGGGGCTGGGAAAAGTGACCTATCTTCAATTGAGTTCATTAAAATGGCACGAAATCAATCGCCCTTGAAACATTCGATTGGTCTTCTATCATTATTTTGCCCACACATGATTTTTTTCGAGACGTGGCCCCGGAGGGGACATATATTTGTAGCCCAGGTGTAGCACGATGCAATCGGGCGAAACCCGGGGACAAAATGAGGTCATTGGATCCGGGCCATCGGGCGATACATGAACGAAGGGCTATGAATTATATCCGATGGCGGTTCACAGATTTTGATCAACGGATTCGGTGCGATGGTTGATTTCTCGGACAACCCCTCGGTGAGTTCATTGATTTTGCTGAATTCATTGCCACGGGGTTCCTGTTTTCGATTTCCAACGTATTCCCCGGGCTGCAGCCCCGGGCTGTTGATTTGCGCCCTGTTCGGGGCTAGATTTATTGACCAATCTTTTATTGGGTTATTTTATAGGGTATGAAATTTATCACCTTTGAAATATCCAGTGGACCTTCAAACAGTCTGATGTCCAAACTGGCCCCGTAGGGGACATATATTTGTAGCCCGGGTGTAGCACGATGCAATCGGGCGTAACCCGGGGATAATATGCGGTCATTGGATCCAGACCATCGGGCGATACATGAACGAAGGGATAGGAATTATATCCGATGGCGGTTCACAGATTTTGATCAACGGATTCGGGGCGATGGATGATATTTCAGACAACCCCTCGGCAGGTTCATAGATTCTTTAGAATTCAACGCCTCGGGGTTCGTGTTTTTATGCCCAATGTTTTCCCGGGGTAAAAACCCCGGCTATTCACATTTAGCCCCGTTCGGGGCTGGGGTTAGTGACCTATCTTTAATTGGAATACTTTGTATGGTACAAAATCTATCACCCGTGAAACGTTCGCTGGACCTTCAAACATTGTTTCGTCACCACACCGGTCCTGGAGGGGAAATATATTTGTAGCCAGGATTGTCCGGATGTCCCTCAAGCCTTGCGGTATACGGACGCGGCCCCGAAAGGGCCAAATGTGCATATCCCCGGATGGTACACGATGTTATCGGGCATAACCCGGGGAAATGATGTTGAAATTATATCAAAAGAAGAAATTAAAAACCACCGGGTGGTTCAATTCCCGGCGGTTAGTCGGGTGTTCGGATGGTTTAGGTTACTTCAAGAGCGTCATCTTTCTTGTTTGAACGATTCCATTTGTTTGTAAACGGTAGAGATACAGACCGCTGGAGAGCGTTGATGCGTCGAACTCGATCGTGTGACGGCCAGGCTGCTGTGCTTTACGCTGAAACAAGGCAACCCTCCTGCCGATGGCATCGAACACCTCAAGCTGAACGTCTCCAGGATCAGAGAGTGTGTAGGGTATGGTCGTGGCCGGATTAAACGGGTTGGGATAATTTGGCAGCAGCTTAGTTTTCCCCGGCCGTTCATCTGCTTCCGGTTCCAGTGAAACTGAAAGTTCTGAACTCAGTGCTGCATTCCGGAGAGGTACCGTATTTCTCTCCGAGGCCGCCACAGCCCGAAGAAGATTAATCGAAACCGGGGTTTCCCAATCTTTCTCAGCCTTGATGACAATTCGTGCAAGATTGCTGGCCTTAACCTGATCAGAAAAGCCTTTATGTATCCACGTTGCGGCTAAGAAATCATCATGCGAGGCTTGAAACTCTATAAGCCGGTTTTCACGTTGCCACTCTTCTCCCCATTCAATCGGAACTGCAGTTTCTGTGCTCCAGCTTTCCGGATCTATTCCGTTTACTGAAATCCGAAATGAAAGACCTGATAACGAGACTGTCCCATCCACTATCAAATAGAGCTCAGCGGTTTCTCCGGCTACTAATGGGTCAAGTGTGATCGATGAAATTGCTGAAACACTTCTTTTCTGTCGGCCTCCCCCACTGCCTGAACTTCCTTCCGGATGGGTTTTTCCAAAATGGAGACCAACAAGCTGAAGATCGTTATGATCTACGCGTCCGCTTCCGGAGGCGTCTGCATAGGTTGCCGCCTCGGGGATCCAGGCCTCGACGTCACGTGCTGCCCAGTCTGAACTGTTGTATATTGGCTTCGGACCTTCGGAGAGCCAGTAGTAGCCCAGGGGAATCACATCCAGCTCATCCACAACACCGTCATGGTTTGTATCCCCCGGCCAGACGCTGATTCGTTTGGCATTCGGATTGATTCCGGTAATCACAATATCATCGATTCGGTTTGTTCCACCTGCTGCAACCGCACTCGCATCGTTCGGACTAATTCGCAAACTATCCGTCTGAACCCATCGGATATATAGTTCAGGCTGATCATTCAAAGCTTCCGGAAGCGGGAGCTGGTCCACAACCCCGGTTGTCCAGTTTGTCCCGACCTCAATCGCTCCACCCGGGACATCTTCCCAGGTTTCTCCGTTCAGACTCGACTGAATTTGGAAATCCCTCGGACCAGTACCAGAACCATATTGTTTGGATGTAATACGAAGCTGTTCAAAGTTTTCTGTTGAAATAACAATCTGCCAGTAGTTTTCACCCTCAGCAAATTCGTGCCATCCGGATGAGTTGAGTGCCAGCCCTGTAGAGCCTGATGTAAATCCGTCTCCGCTGAATGATGCACCGTAAAGCTCTACCTCAGAGGTTTGATTCACCGGGGTTGAGAGTCTCGGCAGTACAGTTTCGCCAACAAAATCCCATTCCGCAATGGTGTATCGGAACGGTGGCTGTTCGAGAATTTCCATAACTGCGGATGGACTTTCGCTGCTGTCCCATTCCCCATTGATCCCGCCGTATTTGTAATTGAGATCTTCATCTAAATCAGTGCGGATTGCAACGTAATACTCCCCCGTTTCTCTCATAAATGCGATTTCCCCGGTATACAGGAAATAATCCTCGCTGTCCTGTTCCGTAAACTCCATGAGCTGCCAGCTTGATTCGTCCCAGGTTGCGGGATTAGTATCCTGCTCATTCACTCCGGCCCACATCCGGATTCTCTCACTGTTTTCCTCATCACCCGTAACGCCGTTTGCGTATACACGTCCTGTAGCCTGATATTCATCCCCTTCGGTTACATCAATCGAAGCCGGTGTGGTAAGTTCAACCAGTGCAATCGACTCCATCACCTCAAATGTTGGCGATTCCAGTGGTCCGGTATCGATTTCGGTACCGGAAGAATTTGCCAGTTTCACCTCATCAAAGGAAAAAGAACCATCCCCCACCGGAGTTTTCTCCCGGACCCTGAATGTGAGAACCATCAGTCCGCCGGAAGCGTTGGATACCTGTTGATCGGTTCGGGATGCTGATGCACCAATTACTCCGGGTGACAGATGGTCGGCAAAAGCCACTCCAGTTGCTGTAATGCCGCTTGGCTGAATCGCCAGGAATTCGAATATCTCTATGTCGTACGCCAGTTCAATAGAAATAAAATAAGCGTCAGAATTATATGTTGCTGATAGGGTGAGTTCGATTTCATCACCGGCGTAGAGTTCGGATGATGAAAGCTCTGCGTTGAGGGTTACCTGTGCGGCTGCAGAATAATTGATCGCAAGCCAGAACAGTAGTGTAAATGATATGGATATAGGAATTGTAGGTTTTCGTATGATCATGGATCTCTTGGTTTTGTTCTTGATTGATTTTTTGAATCCCCTGACCACCCCTTGATTCTCTTTTGATCGGGGGCTTCTCTTTTAAGAGCTGATTTTCAGGATTTCCTTACACTTTTTTTCTGATTTTATTCTGAAAGCCGATAGCAAAATGAACAACCGCCTCGATTTTTATGTCGATATTTTTTGATATTTTACTTCGGGAATGACTGATTTTTTTTGAATTCATCATCTCCAATCGTACAATCCCATACGGGAGAGCCGGTGCGGATTTCCGGGGACATCATCGGGGTTAGTCTACGGATCCGGTGCGGTGGATGATTTTTCGGACAACCCCTCGGTGGGTTCATTGATTCTGCGGAATTCATCGTCTCGGGGTTCCTGTTTTTGATATCCGACGTTTTCCCGGGGTTTGCAACCCCGGGCTGTTGATTTGCGCCCCGTTCGGGGCTGGATTATAAGACCTACCATAAATCGAGGTAAATTATATGGTACGAAATCAATTGCACTTGAAACATTCGATTGGTCTTCTATCATTATTTGGCACACATTTGATTTTTTCGGGAGCTGATCCTAGAGGGGACATATGTTTATAGCCGGTTTAACGGATGTTCATCAAGCATTACGATGTCCGGACACCGGCCCTGGAAGGGCCCAACGTGCATAGCCCCGGGTGAAGCACGATGCAATCGAGCGAAACCCGGGGATATCATGCGGTAATGGATTCAGGCCATCGGGCAATACATCAACAAAGGATTGGGAATTACATCCGATGGCCGTTCAACGATTGTGATCAACGGATTCGGTGTGATGGATGATTTTTCGGACAACCCCTCGGTGGGTTCATTGATTCTGCGGAATTTATCGCCTCGGGATGCTTGGTTTTTATGCCCTACATATTCCCGGGGTTGCAACCCCGGGCTGTTGATTTGCACCCCGTTTGGGGCTGGATTATAAGACCTACCATAAATAGAGGTAAATTATATGGTTCGAAATTAATCGCCCTTGAAACATTCGATTGGTCTTCTATCATTGTTTGGCCCACATTTGATTTTTTCGGGAGCTGATCCTAGAGGGGAAATATGTTTATAGCCGGGTTAACGGATGTCCATGAAGCGATGTCCGGACACCGGCCCTGGAAGGGCCAAACGTGCATAGCCCCGGGTAAAGCACGATGAAATCGGGCATAACCCGGGGGAATGATGCGGCAATATATTCGGGCTATCGGGCGATGCATCAACTAAGGATTGGGAATTGCATCCGATGGCGGTTCACAGAGATTGATCAACGGATTCGATGCGGTGGTGGGTTATTCGGTCAACCTCTCGGTGGGGGTCATTGATTCTGCGGAATTCATCGCCTCGGGGTTCCTGTTTTTGATATCCGACGTTTTCCCGGGGTTTGCAACCCCGGGCTGTTGATTTGCGCCCCGTTCGGGGCTGGATTATATAACCTACCATAAATCGAGGTAAATTATATGGTACGAAATAAATCACTCTTGAAACTTTCGATTGGTCTTCTATCATTGTTTGGCCCACATTTGATTTTTTCGAGACGTGGACCAGAGGGGACAAATGTTTGTAACCGGGTAACGGTTGTCCATCAACCATTGCAATGTTCAGAAAACGGCCCTGAAAGGGCCAAACGTGCATAGCCCCGGGTGAAGCACGATGCAATCGGGCGGAGCCCGGGGAGATGATGTGACAATAGATTCGGGCCATCGGGCGATGCATCAACGAAGGATTGGGAATTATATCCGATGGCTGTTCACAGATATTAATCAGCGGATCGAGTGTGGTGGATGTTTTCTCGTATAATGCCTCGGTTAATTTGTTCAACGGATCATATCCCGGTAGAATTTTCTTAGATAACCTCTGCAAACCCATCAATTTTGCGGAATTATTTTCAATAGATTTTTTCAGCTCTCACACCATCTCCAGTCATTTCATCCCGTAAATAAAAAACGCCCCGGTTGGGGCGTTTTTTTTAAACGAATACATTCTGTTTTATGAAATGAAATAGTATCAACCGATAAAAAATTACCGTCGAATCTGGAAAATCGTATTGGTGACGATGGCCGCCATGGAAACGATCGTTGAATAGATCGCAATCCTTTCCTGCGGACTCATTCGTTCAATCTCTTCTTCTCTCGGAATCACAACTGTTGCTCCCGGTTCAAGGGATGGATCGTTCCGGATGAACAGAAAACGTTTCGACCGGTCTACTTCACCATTGGCATAAACAACATAGGTTCTTCTTTCCTGCGCCCGGTCTGTAAATCCGCCGGCACGATTGATTGCATCCCGCACAGACATCCCGTCATCATAACGAATACTCACGGGAAAAAGAACCTCTCCTTCTACCCGGATGGTCTGCAGCTCTTGCGGTATATGGAGAACATCACCGGGCTCGAGACGTAAATCCTGGGGGCCACCCGGATTTTGAAGAATATCAGCCAATCGGATTCCAACCCGGGTGTTGCTCCTATCCTCAACTTCAAACAGTTCATCTGCTATATCAAGATCCTCCAGGGATTCTTCATCCCGATCGATCTGACGGGTAAGTGAAGCTCCGCGGGGATAGGCATAATCAGAGAGTCCGCCTGACCATTGAATCAGATCACTGATTCGTGCATCACGTTTTTCCAGAACATAATTGCCGGGAAAATTCACTTCGCCGTCCACTTCTACGGTTTGCTGTTCACGATAATTAGGCTGACGACGCACAAACACCTGGTCAAACGGCTGCAGTACAAAATCTTCCTGACCGTCTACAAACTCCAGGTTTTGATTTACCTCAAATTCAAATCTTTCAGCGAGCTGATTGCCTTTTATAAAACGATCGAGTCCTGTCATTCGACGGGCGACCTCCACTCTGTAGGGCGCAGCAGATTCCCGGAATCCATCCGCAAGATAGATCGCATCACTGACTGTCAGGTTTTCAACAAAATCAAACTCACCGGCTTCATTCACGGCACCGCTTACCCGAATCGTATACTCTTCCCGCATATCAAACAGAGAAGTGATCCGAACAACATCATCACGCCTGAGTTCGATATCTGCAGCTCTGCCTTCCAGCACATCATCAACAGAGAATGCAACAGATTCGGTTGTCAGATTATCACGGGTTCTCAGAATGATTCCTCGCTGCCTGTAGGCATCTTCCCTTACACCTTCCGCTTTTTCGATCAGATCCGTTAATGTCATGCCCTCACTCAGCTCAAACTCACCTTCACGAAATACAGCTCCCTCTATCTCCACACGGTTTTCAAACCTTTCAAGGAGCTCACCTACACGAAGTTCATCACCGGCCCGCATAACCAGGTCGCCGCCTTCCGGCCAGCTGACATCCGATATACTTCGCTGCACGTCCGTTGATCGGCGCAGAACCAGCCGCCGGGTATAGGCATTCTCCGTAAATCCGGATGTAAATTCAATCAGATCGCTGAGAGTTTCGCCCTCTTTCATCTCAAAGATGCCGGGTCGTTTAACTTCACCCCTCAGACGAACCCTGTTGATGTATGGATCAATTTTAATGATATCCTGGTCTCTCAGCCGGATATTGTCGCTTTGATCCCCGTATACCAGGAAATCGTAAATATCGAGTGTAGCTGCTACCTCCTGTCCGCGAATGATCTGGATATTCCGGAAAGTACCCGAATCCGAGGGCCCTCCGGCAGCATAAAGTGCGTTAAAAACTGTGGATAAGGACGAGACGGTATAGGTACCCGGCTGCATCGCTTCTCCCATAATTGTTACTTTAATACTGCGAACATTTCCAATGGAAACCTCAGCAAAGGTATTTGCGTTTTCGGGCTGATTGGGTCTCAGGCCTGAATAAATATTCTGTAACCGGTCAAGAATTCGGGTCCGTGCGTCCTGCATACTGAGGCCGTCGAGCTGAATGGGGCCAAGGTTTGGAATTCGGATTACCCCCTCAGGTGAGACCGTCAGCCGGTAATTCGCTTCTGCTGCTCCCCAGATGTTAATAACAATTTCGTCCCCTGCACCGAGTGTATAATCTATCGGGGTTGGGATATTCATGGAGGGTTCAAAGGAAATTGCACGATCACGGAAAATATTTGCACCAAACACCCTGCGTTCATGGGCCAGGCTGTCCGGCAGCTCTATCGACCGGAGCACTCTCATTGTATCCTGTTCACCGAAACGTTCACGTTCCCGTTCCCTTAAAACGTCTGAATCCATGTCTCGATCCCCTGTTCGGACCTGCGTTCTAACCTGATTCAGCCTGTTCCGCAGTTTCGATACTTCACCTGCAGACATCCCCCTGCTTTGGGCAAGAGCCCCGATTTGCTGGACATTGAGATTTTCCTCCTGTGCGCGCTCCCAAATTTGACGAATCTGCGCGTCGGATAAATTATCAACATTTACAGACGCAAAATCGATACCACCTATATCTTGTGCTGATAGCTCGAATGAAAAAAAGAAACAGACAAACAGGAGTAATGCACCTGATACTCTAATGAATTTCATATACCCGCTTTTATTGATAATAATTTTTGAAACCTGAAAGATAGAAAATTAAAAAGATTTAACGAATGAAGATTTCACTTATCGACAAAAATGAAAATTTCTAAAATGGAATCGTGAGTGCAGGCGTTGTCTGTGTTGAACTGTTGAGGGCGGGCTGCGCCCCGTTGAGTTGTGGAGTGTGGGTTGCACCCACGTTGAATAGTAGAGCTGTTGAGAGTGATCTGCGCTCACTTGAAGATGTTGAAATCTGTGCCCTCTCAACAATTCAACCTCGCACGTAGTGCGACACTCAACAGTACACGCAGTGTACATCTCAACAGTTCCACCTCGCGCGCAGCGCGAAACTCAACCGCATGCGCAGCGTGCCCCTCAACAATCCCAGCGATATGTCCGATGCGTTTTATGATGATGACACCCAAGCGCTTCGAGGCTTCGCTGCATGAGCCAGTTTTTTTCGCTGATCCACGCTCCTTCTAAGTAATCGAGTGACGGAGCGGCTTTTTTTGTCATCTGTATTCCGCGCACAAATACTAACGCTTCAAGCCCTTTTTTTCGATACTCCGGCAGAGTTCCAAAGACCAAATTCCGAAGACGACGTGCGCGCCGTTTCAATAAAAAAAGTTTTGGGATTTGCCACCAGCGGAGCTTTCCTCCAGTCTCTTTTGATACCTGGTTCAGATCAGGCACTGAAACGATAAATGATGCCGGTACTCCATCCACGGATGCGATCAGCACGCTGTCGCGGATCACAATTCGTTTGAGCTGCTGCACCATATCCCGAACGGTTTCCTTTTTTAGTTCGGTGAATTCCTGCTCGCGATCCACAATATCCTGCTCCGACCATGCCCGGTTATAGATTGTTCGTATCGCTTCGGCATCTTTTTCGGGATTTTTAAAGTTCACCGGACGAATTTCAACATTCAGTTTCTCCTCAATCCGGTCGGTGATCTTTATCAGCCGTTCGGGCAGCGGCTGGTCGAAATCACGCCGGTAACTCCAGTGATCGTCCAGTTGCACCGCCCCGGTTTTTTCAATCAGTTCTTTGTAATACGGGGGATGATAGTGCATGCCGTAAATCGGTTCTTCATCAAAATTTTCTACCAGAAGTCCCCAGAAGTTATCGTTCTCCCCAAAATTTACCGGTCCCCGAAAAGCACTATATCCGTGTTTTTGATGCCATTCTTTTGCAAACCGGATCATATCATCCATCACGGATTGATCATTTATCAGTTCCACAAACCCAAAACCGCCCATCACCGGTTTCAGCACTTTATCTTTTTCAGGATGATTCATCACCGCAAACCGCCCCACCATCCGGTTTCCATCAAAAACCAGGTACCGTTCACAGTTGCCCCCTTTGAAAAACGGATTTTTATCCGGATTGAAAATCTTTTCGATTTCAAACCGAAACGGCGGGATCCAGTTTGGAAACGATTCGTAAATCTGTTTCTGAAAACTGTAAAAAAGATCCACCTGTGATGCGGTTGAAACCTTTTGATATTGGTATCTCATCAATGTTCAGTTATTCGTACATTTTAATTTGTCACCCGGCTGCTTATTTCCAACCGTCACGGGCAAGTATACTCAATCCGATCTACTTTATCGGATTTTTTTGCAGAAATGATCTGCCGGCCGGTTATAAGTCGAGTGATAAGATGAATATTCTGCTCCGTATATGGAATGAACTACCTCGGGGCAGAGCCCACGAAGTATCAAATTGGTTTCCATACCTTTTTGTTCGATATGGAGTTTATTCTGGAGTGTCCCCCTTTGAAGGGGGACTTTCATCCTTTCCGACCCAGAGCGTCGGGGAATTAAACCACTTATGATTAAATCCGTATTAATCCCATCAATTCTGATTATTCAATGAAGATCTGTTTAGCCCAGATAAAATCCAAAAAGGGTGATGTTGCATCAAACATTCACACCCACCTCAAATGGGTGAAGAAGGCTGTATCATTTGGGATATCGGCCACATTTTCCCTGAACTTTCCCTTACGGGATACGAATCTGCACTTGCACGCAGATTGGCAACCCATCCTTTTGATTCAAGGCTGGATCAATTAGCTGAAATGGCCGACAGGGAAAACATCGTTATCGGATTGGGATTACCAACAACAAACGGGTCTGATATTTTTATCAGCATGATATTTTTGAAACCGGGTGGTAATCGATCAATCTACTCCAAACAGATACTTCATACCGATGAAAAACCTACCTTTTCTAAAGGTGATGAATCATTCATGTTAACAATACAGGGAAAAAATATTGCACCGGCGATCTGTTATGAAAGTTTACAGACCGATCATGCTCATGATGCTTTTGAACGCGGTGCCGATATCTACCTTGCAAGCGTTGAAAAATCGCAGAATGGTCTGGATAAGGCACGTATCCATTATCGAAAAATCGCCCAAAAGTATTCGATGCCTGTTCTTATGGTGAACTGCATCGGTTTTTGTGATGACTTTGAAAGTGCAGGTCAAACATCAGCCTGGAATTCAAATGGAGAATTATTGGATATACTTGATGAAGATCGGGAGGGATTGCTTATTTTTGATACAATTACGGAAAGTGTTCAAACTTTACAATTATGATACAATTCTGATTTCTCTATTGATGGATGATGTACAATCAATGTGAAGTGGGGCTGAACTGACAATTCAGCTTTTCCGGTCGGGGTTAACAGCATTTAAATAATTTATAAACAGGTATTTCGGTATTTCAGAGGTTTTGATGGATAAAAAAGGATGGCTTGCACTTTTGCTTATTCTCTGCTGCTTTTTGGCAGGGGCACTTCATATTCAAATCGATCCGGAGAAAATACAGCGGCTAAAATCTCCGGCACAAATTGATTCATTAATTGCACAAACAACGTATGATTTCAGGATCAGTCCGGATCAAATTGCCATTCGAACCGTTACTGTGGATTCTGTATTCAGTCGGAAAATCTATACGATTCGCGTACCGCCCGGTTTTTCGAAAACTACATTTCACCACCATCTTCACTATCGCCTCTATCCGCTGAATGCTGAAACCTATGGAACCGTTCAATTTCCAGAACGCGATCTTAACCTTCAGATCGTTTATAACCGAACGGTGCACCGGACGCTTTTTATCGTAACAGATTCTGAACTGACAACTCCGCACCAGATCATTCCGCGTTTACCGGATTGATCCCTCAAAATTAAAGGATGACTACCGATGAAACTGATTGAACCGCAAAAATTTCTAAAAAAGTTTGAACTGCTTGATTTCCCGCAGCCTGAAATCCTGTTTTTGAAATATCCGCTGTTTATGTGTCACGGTTATGGTGGGATTGCCGGATTGGTACGTCCCGCTCCAATTCACGCACCCTGCATGACGCTCCGTGGCCACGGTATTCATGCGTTTGCCCCCAATATTGTACCGTATGCAAAAATTGCCACACGTGCTGAACAGTGGGCTGAAAAAATCGAACAGCTTAAGGAGCAGTACGGGTACGAAAAGTTTAATGTGGTGGGCCACAGTATGGGCGGTCTCGATATGCGGTATGCAATTTCAAAACTCGGCATCGCCGATTCGGTGGCATCTCTAACGACCATTGCCACACCGCACAGAGGTACAAGTCTGGCTGAACTGATACTGACCACTCCCGGAATTTTGAAAGATAAACTGGGTGAAGTGTTTGATTGGTTTGGGGAGAGCATCTTTCCGAATGCAAAAAGCAATGCGGTGGATGCTGTTGAGCAGCTAACTCGCGAATATGTTTGCAGTGAATTTAACCCGAATGTCGTGGATCACAAAGATGTACCCTATTTCTCATTCAGCGCGGCTGTGGGTAAAGGAACAAATCATCCGCTTAATCCTATTTATCGTTTTCAGAACGGGCATATTTACAACCAGGAGGGGTTGAATGATTCATTCGTTTCAGTGGAAAGTGCCACCTGGGGTGAACATATCCAGACAGCACCGCTCAGCCACATGGAGCAGCTCGATATCCAGGTGAGTAAAGAGCGCGAAAAATATGTGGAGCACTTCTGGCTGGATCTTGTTGAAAACCTTCAAAAACATGGGTTGTGATCACTGAATATTATCGACGTCATCGGATGAGCTCCAGGAATAATCAAGACATTGTAAATCAATAAATTATCTGCTAATGACTCATCCGATGGCTCTCGAATATATATTTCGAGTCGAACAAGAACGGGAGATGCCGTGTCGGGGCACGGCATGACTGTGGTTAACTTCATACCCCTTTCAACGTCATCGCGGGCTCTGAACCTGTGATCTTCTTTTTGATCAACGGATTCGGTGCAGTGCATGATTTCTCGATCAACCCCTCGATAGGTTCATTGATTCTGCTGAATTCATTGCCTCGGGATTCTTGGTTTTTATGCCCTACATATTCCCGGGGTTGCAACCCCGGGCTGTTGATTTGCGCCCCGTTCGGGGCTGGTTGAGGAACCTACCATAGTTCGGGATAAATTAAATGGTACGAATTCCATCACCCCTGAAACGTACAATGGATCCTCAAACAGTGTGTGGCCTCCACACCGGCCCCGGAGGGGACAAATGTTTGTAGCCCCGGGTGTAGCACGATGCAATCGGGCGCAACCCGGGGAAATGATGTGGCAATAGATTCAGGCCATCGGGCGATACATAAACAAAGGATTGAGAATTAAATCCGATGGAGGTTCATCGATTTTGATCAACGGATTCGGTACGGTGGAGCGGTGGAGGGTTTTTCGGTAAACCCCTCGAATTATTTGTTCGCCATTTCCTGATGTTTCGCCTCGGGAAATCTTGCATGCAAATCAATCTGTAGTTTCTACAAACATACCAACCAACCGGGGCGGTTTTCGGGGAAATCATTAGCTTGGTCAATAGATTCGGTGTGGTGCAATATTCATCGGATTCCCCTCGGTGTGTTCATTAATTCGGCTGAATTCATCGCCTCGGGGTTCCGGGTTTTTATGCCCAACGTATTCCCGGTGATGCAACCCCGGGCTGTTGATTTACGCCCCGTTCGGGGCTGATCACTTTTATTGTGGTAAACCATGCTCCTATCGGTGCATTATATTTGTAGAACAAATGAATGCCAATGGGATCGGGCGTGCCGTAGGCACGTTATATTTCGCGTTTGATTTGGGATCTACGCATGGATGGTAGCCTGTACAGGAAAATAAATTGTTCCTACGGAACAACCTTGGTTGGCAACGATTGGTTTTCTACAAATATATCGTCTCTACGAGACGGGTTCTGAGGTAGATAGTTTGCAGTATTTCTGGGTGCAACCACCACGTCATGGCGGGCCCTGATCTGCGGTACAAGAAAAGATCGACCCCTGGAAAGAATTCACAGATCGGCCATGAATGGGAGATGCCGTGTCGGGGCACGGCATGACTGTGGTTAACTTCATATCCCTTTCAACGTCATCGCGGACTCCGATCCGAGATATCCTATCTAAGATTCAAAATTCAAAGAAAAGATGCTATCCCTGAACAGGATTCACAGATCGAACATGAACGGTAGATGCCGCACCAAAGCACGTCATGACGGTTTGAACTTCATTCAGTCATTGACATTTCAATGCAAAAGTCATCGGATGAGTCAATTTTAATTTGTCGTATAGGAATAAATTCAAAGCCTCCTCAAAGTTCACTCATCCGATGACGTTAATAACTGTAATCTACAACTCCGTACTCTTCAGCGAATCGAGAAGCTCTCGGGCGGTGAGGTCGTATTGAATCGGTGTGATGGATGCGTAACCTTTTTCAAGAAAATCGATATCGCTGCCGCCATTTTTTTCAAGAAGCTCAAATTTCCCGGTCATCCAGTAATAATCACGGTTATGCGGATCAACCCTCCCTTCAAACTCTTCTACATACCGGCTTTTGGCCTGCCGTGCCCAGCGAATTCCTTTCAGCGGACCTGATGGAGCATTTACATTTAACGTCACCCCTTTCTGAATTCCATTTTTAAGCACGTACCGAATCACCCTTCTCGCTGCCTCCTTACACCCGTGCAGATCGGCATCTTCATCAAAATCGGTGCAGGAGAATGCGATGGATGGATACCCCAGAATTGTACCTTCCGTTGCGGCACTCACCGTACCGGAGTAGATGATATTAATCCCCGCATTGCTTCCGTGATTAATCCCGCTGACAACCAGGTCCGGTTTACGATCAAGAAGCTGATTGTGAGCCAGTTTAATGCAATCAGCCGGTGTGCCGTTCACAGCCCGGCCGCTAAACTCTTTATCGAGCTGGAGCACCCGTGCCCTTAATGGCGTGGATACCGTGATGGCGTGCCCAACCGCGCTCTGCTGACGATCAGGAGCCACAACTTCAACATCACCAAACTCGGCGGCCGTCTCCATCAGCGCTTTTATACCATTTGAAAAAATTCCGTCGTCGTTGCAAACAAGAATCAGGGGGCGTTTATCTTTACTGTTGTTCATCAAAAATCGATAAAGTTAATTAGATATACTGTTCATCCTCATTCGGGAAATCACCCTCTTTCACGTCAGAAATGTACTGTTTAACTGCTCGGTCCATCTCGGAATTCAGATCGGCGTATCGGCGTAAAAAACGCGGACTAAAATCTTTATTCAGCCCGAGCATGTCGTGAATCACCAGAACCTGGCCGTCACAATGCGGACCGGCTCCGATACCGATCGTTGGAATGGAGAGTTCGGCCGTTACTTTTTCTGCAAGCGAGGATGGGATTTTTTCCAGCACGATGGAGAATACACCGGCTTTTTCAAGTTTCCTGGCGTCGGCAATCAGCTGATCTGCCTCCTCTTCTTCTTTCGCCCGAACTTTATATGTACCGAACTTATAAATACTTTGTGGTGTGAGCCCGAGGTGACCCATAACCGGAATTCCGGCATCTACAATTTTTTTAACTGTTTTTGATATCGCATTCCCACCCTCGAGTTTCACAGCGTGTGCACCAGCTTCTTTCATCATCCGGCCGGCACTGATCAGCGCTTCTTTCGATGTTACCTGGTAGCTCATAAACGGCAGGTCTGCTATCACAAGAGCCCGGCTGACACCACGCACCACGCATGAGGTGTGATAGATCATGTGATCAAGCGTCATCGGAACGGTCGTATCAAAACCAGCCATGACGTTACTTGCGGAATCCCCTACCAGGATCACATCCACCCCGGCCGAATCCACTATACCGGCCATGGTATAATCATAGGCGGTGAGCATGCTGATCTTCTCACCGTTTTTCTTCATTTCAACCACGGTTTGAGTGGTCACTTTATCGGATCGCTGAGATCGTTTTTGTGTGCTCATGCCTTCTCCCGGGGAACAATCGCGGATGAAGCTTCGAGTTCACACACCACCTTATCATCCACTTTCGCTACTCCTTTCATGGTAACGAAATTTCTGCGGTGGTTTGTGAGTTCCACCTCCATGATAAGCTGATCACCCGGAACAACTGACTTCCGGAATTTAGCGCTGTTGATACCGGTGAACACCATCAGCGTTTCATCGGGATTTTCTACAAGAGCGCTGTTCATCAGCATGATGCACCCGGTTTGAGCCATCGCCTCAACCTGCAGAACGCCCGGCATAATCGGCTGACCGGGAAAGTGGCCGTTAAAAAATTCTTCGTTCGCTGTCACATTTTTCAGCGTAACGATTCGCTTCTCTTCAAGTTCAAGTACGCGATCAACAAGCAGAAAAGGGTATCTGTGAGGTATATAATTTTTTATTTCTTCAATCTTCATCAGTAAAGATTTTTCGGATTCAAAATTGATGCTGAATTCTCCATGAGTCCGCAGCCTAAATGCC
The DNA here is from genome assembly GCF_003390325.1 of Rhodohalobacter sp. SW132. Taxonomy (NCBI): domain Bacteria; kingdom Pseudomonadati; phylum Balneolota; class Balneolia; order Balneolales; family Balneolaceae; genus Rhodohalobacter; species Rhodohalobacter sp. SW132. The sequence continues at coordinate 29,593 of NZ_QUOK01000003.1, forward strand.
ACAGCCTCATCTAAATAGCACAGTTCTTCAATTGCAGAATTCAACTCTTAATATAAGGGGGGCAATATACTAATTATCTTTTACGGTGCCCACATATACGTAGGCAATACCACCGGTAAGACTTTCCGATTTTTTTTCTCTGAATACACCGGTGTTGTCCATAAGATCCATAAAAGCGCGGCCGGCCGGAAATGCCGCACTGGTTTCCGGCAGATAGGTGTAGGCGTCTCGATTCCCGCTGATCCAGCCGCCGATTGCAGGCATCACGTGTTTACTGTAAAATTCATACGGGTATTTGACCACACCACCGGGCTGGCCAAATTCGAGAACTACAACCCGTCCGCCGGGCCGGACCACCCTGGCCATCTCCTGAAGGCAAATTTTCGGATCATCTACATTACGGATGCCAAAAGCGATACTTGCAATATCGAATGAATTATCTTCGTAGGGTAAATCCATGGCATCTGCCACTTCAAACTCTACAACCATTTGCTTTTTATCTGCTTTTGCAGGGGCGTGTTCAATCATCTCTTTACAAAAATCGGTACCGGTAACCGACCCGGTATGCCCTACACGATTCTTAAATTCAAAAGCGAGATCGCCAGTTCCGGTTGCACAATCCAGGACACGGTCACCCGGTTGAGCGCCGCTCATCTGTACCGCTTTTTTACGCCAGCCGTTATGTACCCCAAACGAAAGTATACTGTTGATTTTATCATAATCATCAGCAATATCAGCAAACATGTCACGAACTTTTTCACTCATAGCTCAACTATTTTCAATTGTATTATTATAGGATCTTTTAAACAACAAATTCTTAGCGTCCATTCACAAAGGATCTAATCTAATGTACTGCCTCGAAGCAGAACTATTGAGGTAAGAACTTATAATCAATAACTTTTTGATCAATTATCTTTTTTAAGTATTGCCCCACTTTTAAAGACTATTTCATTAATATAAACCAATTATAGATTCTTTCCCTGATACTTTTGAACGGTCCCCGAGACAAAAGCGCTCGGGGCAGGCGGCAGTATCCAAAACCCGCCGGGCTGGTGATTCCTTCAGTCGGGATTTGCGGTCCGTTTTGCGATGTGAACACCCCTCGCGGCTAAAGCCGCACTCCCCTCAAAGGGGAGATTACAAAGGTCCACATCACTTAGTGACAGTAATCTTAGATTTGGCCGGTAGTTTTTACAAGCATCGCATGCACTCCCTGCAAACCAAGCACCTCCTTCAGTAATCAAAGGCCGGAAAATTGAAAGCTGATAAAAGGTCTATTAGTACAATAGTTCATTTGATTCCGTTTGTAAGATGGACTTTATTCAATTCCTCGGCTTAATGATTTTAAATTGAATAGTGTCGAGACTTGGATATAATATCGTATTGATATCGGATGAGTTTTCCGAAAAATCGGGCTGCACTGAATCAATATATGATTCATGGATGACTCATACGATGACTATCCAATACTGCGCCCAGAAACGAAAATCGTAAAAAAATAATGGATCAGGTTAAATGTACGATACTGTTCAGATATTCCGCCTCGATCGCTGTACCATTTTTTATAATCAAATTAATGGCACCGTTTGAATGCTCAATTTTGTGCATGTTTTTTAATCCGTAGCCGAGCCATTCCGAAAGTAAAATGCGTATCAGCCGGCTATGCAGAATCATCACCTGGGAATCGTCTTTTCCATCCAGGAGCGTTTTAATCCGGCTGTCGGCTCTTTTAAATACCTCTTCCGGGGATTCACCTCCGGGAATTTTGAGCGACACATTTCCGGATGCCCACTCCGTGTGAATTCTTTCAATTTCTTCCAATACTTCGGTTTTTCTCTTCCCCTCAAAGTCACCAAAATCCATCTCATCCAGATCTTCAAAAGATTCGATCGGCATACCGAGTTTAGATGCCAGCGGCTGCGCTGTCTGTATGGAGCGCATCATGCTGCTGGCCACAATTTTCCCTACTTCTTCTTTTTCAAGGGCAGCCGCTATCTGCAGCGCCTGTTTCTGGCCGGTTGCATTCAGCGGCGCATCGATGCCCCTGCCCTGAAGCATCTGCTTACGGTTGAAATCTGTTTCACCGTGGCGAATAATAAATAACCGGGTAAGGCTCATTTTTTCTTTTTCGTATTGAATTTGATCACTGCATCCTGCACATGCTTCTCCAGCCGCTGTACTTCCTGCGGTGCGATGTTCTCTTTCATTGAGTATCTGACCAGCAGCATTTTCAGTACACGGTCGTTTAACGGAAGTTTATCTTTCGCTTTCTTTTTATCAAAACGGTCCCAAAAACGCCTGAGAAGGCCGATTTTGAACAAGAAAAAGAAAATCACACCAAAAAAAAGAGCCAGGTACATGCCGTTGATTCCCATCAGGCTGAGAAGGAGCCCGGCCGCTAACAGCTGCACAAACTCGTGATGGATCACCCGCAGAACCGGCAGCATTGAAAGAGAGACAAACGCACTTTTATTGAAGTACCACCAGAAATGGAACCCAAATGTTACTGCCGCGGCGATCCACGGGTTAATAACAAAGGCCAGGGCAAAGTAGAGCAGCATGGCCAGGGAGTCGGTGCTGTCGATCCAGAGGATTGATTTGTGTATGAGCGATTCGAAGGAGTGCTTTTTCAGGATTCCGGGTACGTACTCCTCTACCGTTTTCCGGGTTGCAAAAAACCAGTGGCCGGCTGACGATATGGTCGACACCGGTGATTCTAATATATTTATTCTGTGCGAGCTATTTCCAAACATAGACGTAAAGATACTCGCTATATCTTAAAAATCACAGGTTCAAGTTCGGGCAATCGTCACAATAGCAGATTGAATGCCTATTTCCCTGTTCAGCATTCCTGCCAGTTCAAACGTTGTGGCGCCCGTGGTGTAAACATCATCCACAATTACTGCAAAACACTCATCAGCCGATATATCACCGGCAAGCTGAAAGGCTCCGCTCAGGTTTTTTGTCCTTTGCCGGCTATTCAGTCCGGTCTGTGTTTTTGTTCTTTTACGACGTATAATAGCGCCTTCCGGGATCAGATCAATACCGGCAGCCCGGTTTATTCCCTCTGCAATGACTCTCGATTGATTATAACCCCGTTTTCTGTATCGCTTTTTGTGCAGCGGTACAGGGATCAGTAGCGTCTTTTCTGCGGATTGATGAAGATTTTCAAGAATCTGGTTTCGAACAAGTGCTCTTCCAATCTCTTTCCCAAGCCTTCGGCCCACTCCCGCAAGATGATCGTATTTCAACTTGTGGAGCAAATCCTGCAGGTATCCCATTTTATCAAATTGCCAGAGCGCGTACCGGAATTGTACAAAGTCCGGCAACAGGATCGATTCGTCTTCATGATCAGGTTCAAAACGCGAGCGGATGCAAAATTCACAAATTATCTCTGTTCTGCTGATGGTAACATCACCACAACAGGCACAAACCGGCGGAAAAACAAGATCTCCAATCGCGTTTCGGAATCGTTCTGCATTTAAAAAAGCCATCAATTCGTTTATTTATTATTGTGGATGTGTACTCTCTGTTCTTTTATGATCAGATTTAGCACCATCCCTTACACTTTTTTGACACGCTGAAAACCATTCGCTTCTTATGATTTCGATTCTGAATGCTTAACTTCACTAAATCCCTTTTAGATAGGCTCAGATTTAATTAGATTTCATGTTGTTCACTTTAAAACAAAAGCATTCAAATGCCATCAATAGGAAATGATCTCGCTTCGATTCGTGCTCACAAAGGTTTATCAATCGAAGACATTCATAAAGCAACACGGTTACCTCTGGACACTCTTCAATCTATTGAAGATGGATCTATTTTCATGGATAATAAAGAGATTAACACCTATATCCGCAGCTTTGTGCGGACGTATGGCAGAGCACTCAAATTAAATGAAGATCAGGTAACCCGCGCGCTCGACCAGGAAGAGCTCGGTAATTACAACCATCTGTTACTTCAGGATTTTCCGGAGATTCGAAAAAAGAAAGGATTACAGGAAAATGAAGAATCGGATGAAGATGAGAGTAAAGAACGTTCCGGTAAGATTGATGACGAGAGTGATGAGTTAACCGACCTTGAAACCGATGCAGAAAAAACCGACTCATCCAAGCCAAAAAAGAATGTAAAAAAGTCACCAACCTGGACGTTTGAAGATGAAAAGGGTGAGAAACAAACCCCGCCTTCCGAAAAGAGAACTTCTGCTTCTTCTGCTCGCAGAGAGCCGGATATGGGAAACATAAATTGGTCAGGTTTAAGCCATGACTCTAAAAGAAAACGTGCACAACCATCCGTCTGGATTATCAGTGCCGGGTTGATTGTTATTTTGATTGTTACTGCGGCTATCCTGATCACACAGTTCGGATTTTTCACATCAGACGATGTTCCTCCACCGGAAAGTGTGGGAGCCGAGCAGCCGCTGCCCGGCGCTCCGGAAAGTGAAGAACAGAATCTGGCGCTTGATCTCTCGGATAACCAGCAGGAACAGCCTTCTGCTCCCGCCGTTCTTGAGGATACACTCCATGTAACCGTCTACGCTGCTTTTGACCGGCTGGATCCGGTGCGCGTCTGGAGTGACCTTAAGCCGCGGATTGATCCCTACTGGCTTGATCAGGGAACTGCGTACAATTATGAATTCCAGGATACGGTGCGAATAAGAGGAAGCTACTCCAATATGCTGCTATTCCTTAATGGGAATCGTATCGATAACTTCCGCGGTCAGTATTTCAACGAAGAGGAAAACGCTGTGGAACTCACCCGGGACCTGTTCGATTCTGATCCCCGATGGGCTACACCGGTTCCTTTTGAACTCCCGGCGAATGCGGCTGAACCTGACACTGTCTTGACCCGTCCCTCCTTTTTTTAAATACCAGATAAAGATTTTTTTGTTATGGACATGAAGCAGGCGAAGCGTCGTGTTGGTGAAATCCGTGATCTTATTGAACGGGCAAACCGGGCCTATTACGACGATGCCAAACCGTTTATCAGCGACAAAGAGTTTGATGAAGCCCTGAATGAACTGCGGGAACTTGAATTGGAGTTTGACCTGCAAACCGAAGATTCTCCTACCAGGCGCGTTGGCGAAAAACCTACCGACCAGTTCCCTACCGTTGAGCATCCCGTTGCACTGCTCAGCCTGGACAACACCTACAATCCCGACGACCTTAAAGAATTCGATAGAAGAGTACGTGATCGACTGGCGGACAACGAGTTCACATACGCTGTTGAACTAAAATTTGATGGTGCATCCATACGCCTTCGATACGAAAACCGTCAGCTCGTGCTTGGCACTACCCGTGGAGATGGTGAGCGGGGTGACGACATCACATCCAACATCAAAACGATAAAAGATATTCCTTTAACCTTACCGGAACACTCTCCCGATCTGCTCGAAATTCGCGGCGAAGCTTATATGGAGAAAGAAGCTTTTGTACGGTTAAATCAATTCCGGGAGGAATCAGGTCTGCAGCCGTTTGCAAACCCGAGAAACTCTACGGCTGGATCGCTGAAAATGCAAGATCCGCAGGAAGTTGCCCGGCGCCCGATCCGCATGTTTGCTTTTGATTTGCTATTTGAAGAGGATGATGAAAAACGAACCCAGGCAACAAAAATGGACCTTCTGAAGGAGTACGGACTCCCGGTGTGTGAGCACTTTTCAGTTTGTGATACAATTGATGAGGTTCTGGATGAGATCACCAAATGGGATGACCGCAGGCATGAACTCCCTTACGAAACGGATGGAATCGTAATTAAGGTAAATGAAGAGAAATACCGCGAACAGCTTGGAACAACATCGAAGTCTCCCCGGTGGGCAATTTCATACAAATTCGAGGCAGACCAGGCCACTACCATTATTGAATCGATTACACTCCAGGTAGGCCGGCTGGGAAGCATCACCCCTGTGGCTGAATTGAAACCGGTGCTTCTTGCAGGAACCACCGTAAAGCGGGCTTCGCTGCATAATGAAGATGAAATTCTGAGAAAGGATATCCGTCCCGGCGATACTGTTGTTGTAGAAAAAGCCGGTGAAATTATCCCCCAGGTTATTTCAGTTGTTAACCCGGAACGGGAAGATCGTCCGGAGCCGTTCAAAATGCCCGAAAACTGTCCAGCGTGTGGTGAGAAACTGGTAAAATTTGAAGGAGAGGTAAAATGGAGATGTGAGAACCCGGAATGTCCGCCGCAGGTACGGGAACGCATCATCCACTTTGCATCGCGAGATGCGATGGATATTGAAGGCCTCGGTGAAGCCGTTGTGGATCAGCTGGTGGATGCCGGTTTGATTTCCAGCTACGCCGATCTGTACAGCCTTTCAAAGGAGGATTTAATTCCGCTGGAACGTATGGCCGAAAAAAGTGCTCAAAATTTAATTGATGCCATAGACCAGAGTAGATGTCAGGCGTTCAGCCGCGTGCTCTATGCGCTTGGCATTCGATTTGTGGGTAAAACCGTGGCAAAAGATCTGGCACAAAGTTTCAGATCACTGGACGCTATTTTACAGGCAGATGAGGAAAAACTGACAGAAACTGACTCTATCGGACCAAAAATTGCGGGTTCTGTGATCGCATTTTTCGATCATTCCAAAAACCGACAGATCATTGAAACGTTAAAAAATGCCGGTTTACAGTTCGAGGCTGAGGCAGATGAGACCGAATCCAACAAATTAGCTGGAAAAACGTTTGTTCTGACGGGCACACTGCCAACACTCACTCGCAAAGAAGCCACCGAATGGATTGAAAAAAACGGAGGGAAAACAACCTCATCGGTCAGCAGCAATACCGATTACCTGCTGGCGGGGGAATCGGCGGGTAGTAAACTTAAAAAAGCACAAAAGCTTGAAATTCCTGTTATCAGTGAACCGGAGTTTAACCGACTTGTAGGACGTAATATTGATTAATCTTCAATACGTGCGAATTCGGGTTCATAATTTTGGTATCATTACGGATGTAATTTGTACTATACCGGTTTGCGCTTCTGTAATTACAAGAATGTTATAAGATGAAAGTACTGGAAAAATTAGGCCTGGGTCGAAAAAAGAGTGAAGGAGCTCCGAACATCGGCGAAAAAAAGAAAAAAGAGCAGATTGAGGCCGAAAATAAGCGAAAAGTGATCTACCGGGTGCTTATTATCTTCGGTTTCCTCGGGCTGATATTGTACGCATCACCGGATGTTATCTACCAGCCTGTTTCGAGTTATTCCGTTGGCGAACCGTGGCGGGCTGACGATCTTACCGCTCCGTTCACCTTCTCAGAACTAAAAACTGAAGAAGAGCTCCAGGACGAAAGGGATGCCATACGCTCTGAAACACCCCCTGTTTTTCATGTGAACAATGCGGTAAGAAATGAGTCTCAGGACGCACTGGATTCAATGTACCGAAATCTCCAGCCCGTTATTGACGCTTATGTACAGTGGCAGCGTTCTAAGCAGAGTGATGATTCGGCCGCACGAAATGACAGTATTCGATTTGTGCAGGAAAAAAACCTGTCAAATGTGGAGTTTACTGACGAAGCGTGGAATGTGCTGCTCGAAAATTATGCAAATATGCGTCTGAACAACGGCAGCCAGGGTCGCTCGGTGCTTAATGAAATCCGAACGGAGCTCGACCGGGTGCTCACACAGATCTACAACAGCGGAGTGCTCGACATACCGAAAGATGATATTGAAACACGTGAAATTACGGTCAGAAATCTCCAGGAAAGAACCGAACGCACGATCATTTTGAACAATACGCGGGATCTGTACGATGCGATTGAATTTGCTCAAAACAGGATCCGAAATCAATTCTCGGCTGATATCGCCCGAATAGCGCTGCAGATCACCGACCAGGTTCTCGAACCGAACTGGGAGTATAATGAAGAGGCAACGGAGGCAATACTATCCGAACAGCTGGATGAAATCTCCAGAACCAAAGGTGTGGTAACCAGCGGAGAGGTGATTATCCGCCGGGGTGATATTGTTACGGCTGAAAGGGAAAATAAACTGAGAAGCCTCGCCGAAGCCCGTGCATCCACAGCCACACAATTTGAACGGTTTACACGTCAGGGTGGTGAAGCACTGATCATCATCGTGGTAACCATTCTATTCCTCTATTACCTGTTTCTCTACAGGAAACCCATTTTTAACGATATTTCGAATTTTTTGATGGTATTCCTGATCCTCGCAGCTCTTTGCGTGGGGAGCGCAATCATCTACCAGTTTGAGACACTTAACATGCTGGTCGTTCCAATCGCCATTGCACCCATTATCCTTACTATCATTTTCGACTCACGTGTTGGCCTGATGGCAACCATAACGCTGGCCATAATCACGGCTGTGATGCACGATAACAATTTCGAATACCTTGTGGCTACCATCACCGCGTGTAGTCTCGGTATCTTTTCTGTGAGAGATATCAAAAACAGGTCACAGTTTTTCTTATCTACCCCGTTTATCGTTTTCTGCAGCTACATGCTTGTTCTGGGCGGGTTTTCCCTGGCCCGGTATGCCGGATGGACGCAATTTCTGGATACAACACTGGCTGTGGCGATCAACTCAGTGTTTATTCTCTTCACCTATCCGCTGATTCTGATCATTGAGAAGTTGTTCCGGGTCACCACCGATTTTACACTGCTGGAGCTGAGTGACACCAATCGTCCGCTAATGAAAGATCTGATGACAAAAGCTCCTGGCTCCTTCCATCATAGCCTGCAGGTTGCAAATCTCGCGGAAGCGGCTGCATCAGCAATTGAAGCAAACGCTCTGCTCTGCCGTGTGGGCGCAATGTATCATGATATCGGTAAGATGGTGAAACCGAGTTATTTTATCGAAAATCAGCAGGAAGGCAACGATCACGACAAACTGAAAGCGAAAATGAGCGCCCTTGTGATTAAAGCCCACGTAAGCGACGGGGAAAAAATGGCCAAAAAGAATGATCTTCCCCAGGTGGTCATCGACTTCATCAGAACTCATCACGGCACCTCTCTGATCCGGTATTTTTACGATAAAGCGAAAAAGAATTCACGTGACGATTCCGATGTGCCGGAAGAAGATTACCGTTATGATGGTCCGATTCCCTGGACCAAGGAGCAAGGTATTCTTCTGCTTGCAGATGGTGTGGAAGCTGCATCCCGTGCGATGAAAAATCCCACATACAACAAACTTGAAAATTTGATTAATCGAATGGTAGACGATCACATCAGCGAGGGGCAGCTGGATGCATGTCCGCTCACGTTTCGTCACATCCAGATTATTAAAGAGACCTTTTTAAGTATTCTTGTCGGCGTATACCACAGCCGGGTAGAATATCCTGAAGATGATGAGCTAAAATCGAAAAAAGTGATTAAACGTCACCAGGATAGCTCCGAACCGGACATTGAGGCTCGATCTGAGAAACAGGATCCGGACAGGCAAAATCAGCACGGAGAAGAAAATTCCCAGGTAAATAAAGAAGAGGAAGAGAAACAGGAAGACCGGTGAAACCATTTTCAACTGAACTAAAACGGTACCTTCAGTTTATAAAAGTGGAGAAAGGTCTTGCCAAAAATTCAGTCGTTTCCTATGAAAATGATCTTGAACGGTATCTGCTGTTCTTACGACGTGAGTGCCGCCTGAACGACCTGGGCGGGGTTACACTTCAACACATTGAACAGTTTCTGAATGAACTGACCGAACTGGAACTTTCACCCGGCACAATTGCCCGGAATATTTCGAGCATCCGCAGTTTTCACGAGTTTGCAGTCGTGGAAAACTTCTCGGAAGCGAATCCGGCAGAATTGGTAGACCTCCCAAAAAAAGCACAGACCCTTCCCGAAGTACTTTCCGCAGATGAAGTCATTCAAATCATTGATACAACAGACCGTACCGATGATGCCGGAATTCGTGATGCGGCAATTCTGGAGACTCTCTATGCAACGGGAATGCGCGTAAGCGAACTCACCGGCCTTGAACTGGACAACCTGTATTTTGAAATCGGCTTTATCCGCGTGGTCGGTAAAGGGAATAAGGAGCGGCTGGTGCCGGTCGGCGGGATGGCTCAGAGTGCCATTGAGCACTACACAGAATCTGTAAGGGAGCGGTTTATCAATCCCAAAAAACGTTCAAAAGCTGAAAATAAACTTTTCCTTAATCAGCGCGGCGGACCGCTCAGCCGTATGAGTATCTGGAATATTGTGAACAAATATGCAGAAAAAGCCGGAATTGAGAAAAATGTGTATCCCCATATTTTCCGCCACTCATTTGCCACCCATCTGCTTGAAGGCGGTGCGGATTTGAGGGCTGTGCAGGAGATGCTTGGCCACAGTTCCATCATCACAACAGAAATATATACACATGTTGACCGCTCCCTCCTTCACCAGGTTCATAAAGAATTTCATCCAAGGGCTTAGATTTTGGGCGGCCGAAGCAACTTTTTGTACAATTTTTAAATTGAACTTCGGTTTACAAAATATTCATTATTAACCGATAAATAGAATGTGAATACTCCGTAAAAATTTTTCCTGGTAAATAATCAGGGTGAATTATGTTACTTTTATACAATGCTTTGAAATACCCGGCTGATGGGTGGCATTAACACGTCAACACACAGAAACAGCGTGCAGTCGGGGTAGTAATGCAAAGCTCTCTTTTACTTTCGCTAACCGTATCATACATCAGACATGCACTATCGCTTCGCTCTCATTGCTCTCTTCTTCTGGATCATTTCCGTTCCTGAACTTTCCGCCCAGGTTGCATCTCCCATCCCTTACCAGGATGCTGTAATTTCCAGCGCCGATCACTACGCGACCGAAGCCGGACTCGAAATTCTCCAAAAAGGTGGCAATGCTGTGGATGCAGCGATTGCCATACAGTTTGCCCTCGCCGTAACCATGCCGAGTGCCGGAAATATCGGAGGAGGCGGTTTTATGGTTTTACGGCTGTCTAATGGGGAGATTAAAACGCTTGATTTCAGGGAGAAGGCACCCGCAAATGCTACAAGAAATATGTTCCTGGATGATGATGGAAATTATGTACCTGATAAAAGCCGGATTGGCGGCCTTGCATCTGGTGTTCCGGGAACCGTAGATGGCATGATCAGCGCACTGGAACGCTACGGAACACTGCCGCTTGAGGTGATTATGGAGCCAGCCATTGCGCTGGCAAACGGCGGTTTCAGGCTTCGGCACTCACACGCAGAAAGCCTGAACCGATATGCGAAACAGCTTGCTGAATTTGAGAGCTCCCGCGAAATTTTTCTTCGCCCGGATGGTACAAACTGGAGAGAAGGTCACCTGTTGATTCAGCATGAACTGGGCGAAACACTCGAAAGAATCGCTCGTGTGGGGCGTGATGGGTTCTATTCAGGGATCACAGCACGTTTAATTGTGCAGGAACTTCAGCGCCAGGGCGGTGTAATGACGCTGCGGGATTTGCGCAACTATTCAAGTGAATGGCGTAATCCGCTCCGGGCTCACTATATGGGATACGACTTCCACATGATGCCGCCACCCAGCAGCGGCGGTGTCGTGATGAAACAGGTGCTCTCAAAGATTGGTGAGCTCAACCCCGACGAGACCGGGATCAATTCGTCCGGCTATATTCACCTGCTATCTGAAGCGTTCAGACGCGCATTTGCCGACCGAAACTACTATCTCGGCGATCCGGATTTTACAGATATTCCGCTTGAAACATTAATGTCGGAAACATATCTGGATCATCGTTTTTCTGATTTCTCCCCCGATCGGGCCACACCCAGTAATGATATTGAACACGGTTCGGTTCAACCCTACGAAGAAGGACCTGAAACCACCCATTTTTCAGTTGTTGACAGAGATGGAAATACTGTAGCAGTTACCACCACCCTGAATGGGTCATATGGAAGTTACGTCACCGTCAGCGGGGCAGGTTTTCTGTTGAACAATGAAATGGATGATTTTTCCGCTAAACCGGGTGAACCCAACATGTTTGGCCTGATCGGTGCAGAAGCAAACGCAGTGGAACCCAACAAGCGGATGCTAAGCAGCATGAGCCCCACGATTGTGACCCAAAACGGTGAGGTAAGAATGGTTGCCGGTGCGGCTGGTGGTCCGCGGATTATCACCTCTACCCTGCAAAATATTCTAAACGTGATTGCATTCGATATGAACGCGACGGAGGCAATTTCAACTCCAAGGTTCCACCACCAGTGGCTGCCTGACAGAATTGATCACGAATCACTGGCAATTACCAGTGACACGGCAAAATTACTCCGAAATAAAGGTCATGAACTCCGGCTTACACGTGATATCGCCCGTGTGCATTTGATTGTGATCGATGAAGATGGCTGGCGAACCGGGGCTGCCGATCCGCGCGGTGATGGAAGTGTGAAGGGATATTAGTTTATCATCGGATGAGTTTTTCGAAAATCAGAGAACCATTGGTTCAATATAGAATTCGTGGATGTTAATAATCCCGAAGGGATTTAACGTGAATAGCCCACCCGAAGGGTCGGGTTCTTCGACTGGGTGAAACTCGGGGAAATTAGCAGGGCAAAAAAACACCAACCCCGGAGTGGGTTGAACAACACGCCTATGTTCACATCAGATATTTCTCATTAAATTCTACCCGGTGTTTTTGTAATACGGAAATATGTACATATCTATTCAGAAATCGTTAATTCAACCCCATTCGGGGTTGTCGGACTACCGGCCATCTCCCAATCCCCGAGTTTCACCCGGGGCTATTCACTTTATACTCCTTCGGAGTATGTGTGTGAATTGGCTGGGAAAGCGTCATTCCATAGTATCACAAATAAATAGATTCCAAATCGTTTATCCGGGATTTTGCAGGAGACATCGACCCTAAAGCAGAATCCCAGGATCTTCCCGCTATCTATACTCGTCGATAATTTTCCACTCTCAAAAGAATGGATATTGATAATCCCGGAGGGATTTAACGTGAATAGCCCCGGGTGAAACTCGGGGAAATTAGCAGGGCAAAAAAACACCAACCCCGAAGCGGGTTGAACTGCATGCCTTTGTTCACATCAAATATTTCTCATTAAATTCTACCCGGTGTTCTTGTAATAATGTGATCAACTCCTCCCGGTAAGAAATGGTTTTATGATGAGTCTCCTGTTTTTTCACATATTCAATCAGCCGATTTTTTTCTTTAATAGAATAGGTAAATGCGGAATACCCTTCTTGCCATGCTGTAAATTCCGGAAACAACAAATTTGACTTGATATACGAATTACAAGAAACTTTGATGTCTTTTACCAATGACGATACTGAAATTGAAGGATGAACATGAGTAACAATGTGCAAATGATCTTCTACCCCATTGATTCTATACAAATGGCATTTATTGTTTTTCAATATTCCCCAAATGTATTTAAAAAGCTCTTCACGATTGTCTTTCAAAAGGGTTGGTGTTCTTAGTTTTGTACTAAAGATAATCTGATAAAGGATTTGTGTATGCGTACTCATGATGGGTTCTCTCTACTTTATTAATTTGAAATAGATAAAATGTACAAATTTATTCATAAATCATGAATTCAACCCCATTCGGGGTTGTCGGACTACCGACCCTCTCCCAATCCCCGAGTTTCACCCGGGGCTATTCACATTTTACTCCTTCGGAGTATGTGTGTGAATTGGTTGGAAAGCGTCACTCCATAGCATCACAAATAAATAGATAGCAAATCGTTTATCCGGGATTTTGCAGGAGACATCGACCCTTAAGCAGAATCCCAGGATCCTCCAGCTTTCTATACTCGTAGATAATTTTCCATTCTCAAAAGAATAGATATTGATAATCCCGGAGGGATTTAACATGAATAGCCCACCCGAAGGGTCGGGTTCTTCGACTGGGTGAAACTCGGGGAAATTAGCAGGGCAAAAAAACACCAACCCCGGAGTGGGTTGAACAGATGTCAGTTCTCTACTCAAAATTCCAAATACGCAAAATACATCCCTCCGTTTTCATTCTTACAGAACGATATTTTTTATTGTGCATTCAATATCTGTTTAGGTATCTTTTGACCTGTCTTTCGCAGGGCAAAAAATAACTATAGCTACCTGCACGTTACGGGAACCGTTCAACCGAACTGTATCAACATTTAACTGTTCAAACGTTTTATGGATATTGCGTCAACTTTCGCTCAGCATCGAACGCGAAACATCTTTTTTGCTTTTCTTTCGTGGTTCATCGCCTTTGTCGTCTACACGTTAACAGTTGCACCGACTGCCTCTTTCTGGGACCCCGCCGAATATATCGCAATTTCACACACGCTACAGGTAGCTCATCCACCGGGATCTCCTTTTTTCGCCCTGGCTGGCCGCCTGGTTTCCATGTTCATTCCTGCTGAGTATGTTGCCCTAAGCATAAACATGATCAGTGTCACCGCCTCTGCCCTGACGGTTATGCTGCTCTACCTCGTTACCATTCGCCTGATTGAACAGTTCCGCGGTCCCATTGATGAACTTACTCTTACCGACAAAATCGGCAGTTACGGCGGTGCCCTTCTCGGAGCATTCACCTACATGTTCACACATACTCAGTGGTTTAATGCTGTTGAAGCGGAGATGTACGGTACTTCTACATTTTTCACTGCACTTGTTGTTTGGCTGGCTCTTAAGTGGGCCGCTAATCACAAAGAAAAGCATTCCGAACGATGGCTCATCCTCATTGCCTACCTGTTTGGAATTGGAATCGGCGTTCACCTGCTGAACCTGCTTACCGTCTTCTTTGTAGCACTTATCATTTACTTCACACTGTACGAATTTTCGGTGAAATCATTTTTAATCACCGTTGCTGCTTCTGTTGCCTGTTTTTTAACAGTCTACCCCATTACCATTATCAATCTGCCGAACCTTGCTGATGAAATTTCAGCAGCAACCTACGGGCTGATCGGACCGTTTACCTATCTTTTTGTGATTATCGGTGCCCTGATTTTTGGTCTCTATTACACCCATAAAAAAGGAAGGCGATATTTGAATATGGGGCTGCTCTGTTATATGATGATTATGATAGGCTACTCCAGTTATGCATTGGTAATCATCCGGTCCCAAGCAGATCCCCCAATCGATGAAAATGATCCATCCACGCTGACCGACTTTGTTTCATACCTCAGCCGGGATCAGTACGGTACGGCTCCTCTTTTGCGCGGATACACTTACAATAACCGTACAGGAAACATCGACCGAACGGAAGAGAAAATGTTTCCGCGAAGGCACTCCGCTCAAGGCCGGCATACACAGTATTATGCCAATTTTGACAGTGATTGGGAGTTTTTCTGGAGTTACCAGGTCAATCATATGTACCTGCGTTATTTCAACTGGAACTTCATAGGCCGCGATTCAGATATTCAAAACGCAAACTGGGTTTCCGGTTTTTCCGACAGCCGCCATAAAAATAACCCGGCCCACTCCTACTATTTCTATCTGCCGTTTCTGTTCGGGCTGATAGGAATGATCTATCACTTTCAAAAAGACTGGAGGAGGGGTCTGTCGGTTCTCGCACTGTTTGTGCTCACCGGCCTTGCCATCATTTTCTACCTGAATCAAACCCCGTTTGAACCGAGGGAGAGGGACTATGCCTACGCCGGATCGTTCTTCGCCTTTTCCATATGGATTGGGATCGGGGCCACCGCTATACTCGAACTGGTGAGGAAATTTGTATCAAACAGCAGTGTGGTTTCCTACAGCGCACTGAGCGTGATGATTCTGGCCGTACCGGTTTGGATGGGATATCAAAACTACCCGAGTCATGATCGCAGTGAGCGGTATGTAGCTCGTGATTACGCCTACAACCTACTGAATTCGGTTGAACCGTACGCCATGCTTTTCACTAACGGCGATAACGATACCTTCCCGCTCTGGTACCTGCAGGAAGTTGAGGGAATACGTACAGATGTTCGGGTAGTCTGCCTGAGTCTGCTCAATACCGACTGGTATATTAAGCAGATGCGTGACCGGCAAACCCATGAATCACTGCCGCTTCCAATCTCGTTTTCCGATGAAGAGATCCAGCAGATAACGGGTCAATTTGAACTTCACCAGCCAGGCAATGTTACCATTCCTGTGAATAAACCACTTCTTGAAGCGGCATTTTCAGGTGACGTTACCGAATTCCCCGGGCTGGAAATAACCCCCATGATCCAGAATCAGCTTAGATCAGCCGTTCCGTTTTCCATTCCGGTTGAAGAACTTGATGATGAAGTGAGCTGGTATCTTGAAGGACGCCCAGCCGGAAGAGATCAGCAGGGAAATCAGCGATTCTATCTTCAAGCGCAGGATATTGTCGCGCTTGAACTGCTTGAACAAAACCAGTGGCTGCGGCCGATCTACTTTGCAAACACTGTTTCAGGAGATGGCCAGCTTGGTCTGCAGGAGTACTTCCAGTTTGAAGGGAAAGCCTTCCGGGTGGTTCCAAAACATCGTCCGGGTTCCGGTCAGTTTGGCTACATTGATACTGAAGTTCATGCAGAACGCCTTGCCGGATTCCAGTTTAACAAATGGAACAGCCCAACGGTTTACTTTGATGAGAACATTCGCCGGATGCTCAGTAACTACCGATACAGTTTTATGCAGCTTGCTGACGCGTATATGGAGCAGGGTGAACCCGATCAGGCGGCCTACTGGTTGAAATATGGTGAAGATCATATTCCCTTTCGGGAGGTCGAGAACGACTGGATGATTCCAACTCTCTACTCCTATCGCTATAGCCGGGTTGATGAATTTGAGCGAACAACTGAGCTCTCGTCATTTATCTCTGAGCAGTTGAAGCACGAGATCCGGTACGACATTAAGGAACTTGAAGATCTGGAGCGGGAAATTTCGCGGCTGGATGATAGGGCGCAGAACGCCAGGGCCAACGCCAGGATGGAGCGATACCGGTCTCTTCAGGAACAGCTCGACCGACGCAACAGAAATCGCGAGGAGCTGATGCAGGAGCTTAATTTCCGGGTCAGTCTGATGACTGTGCTCCAGTTTAACTTCTACAGCGCAGAACGCGAAGACCTTGCGGATGAAATCGCCTACGACGTTGAGATTCTCACCGATGGCCGCTTCCGGCTGCCCGATAGTGAAGAATCCAACCGCCAGGAGGTAAATCGTTTCGGTCTGGGAATTTAATCTTACAGATCAGGGTGTTATATTAAGTAGCGTCTGGTTAAAAAAATAAATGCTGAAACCATCTAATCGCAGAAACGTAAACGGGTCTTAGCCCGATTGGTTCAGGAAGATAAATCTTTTGCATATAAACGCATGATTCACGATTTCACAACAAAAAATGTAGACGAAATTGCCGATGTACTGGAAGTAAAACCGAAACTTATCGGTAAAGATCTGTTCCGGTTTGAACTTGAAAACGAAGACAAAACCCATCGCCTTGCACTCGAAATTCACCTCGGCCTCGAAGTAGATGGCAAAAAGTTAAACATGGTTTCTGTCTACAGCGGCGGCACTTTTCTTCAGCTGCACAACTGCACGGCATTTGTAGCCAGCAAAATGTTGAAACAGGTTACCTTTTTTGGAAAACAGAACGGCATCACATCCGGCCTGATCGTGGAAGTAGGTGCCGGATGCAGCCTTTACGCCAACGTTGGTGATGAAATTCTTACCGGTGATTTCACCAAACTCCCCGAAGACCTGATGATGTGCGGCGTTGCCCTCTCTCTTACAGAAACCGAAGGCTTTGACGACTTCACGTATGAAGAAGAAGACGATGTTTCCTGATCTGCCGGGCGACAGCAATCAGTCCGTTCTTCAGCTTCACAACCCATCCGGGTTTGATCTTCCCGTTACCGCTGATGAACTCGCATCGATGCTTCAAATCATCCGAGAAACTGAAAACGCAGATTTTTCAGAAGTGGAAGTGATTTACATGGATGAAGAGGGAATCGTTGAGATCAACAAAAAACATCTTTCAAGAGATTATGTAACCGATATTATCAGTTTCAGATATGATGATGATAGCGAAAACCAGCAAATTGAAGGATCCCTTTACTGCTGCGCGCCGAGAATTGCTGAACAAAGTGGTGAATTTGGTACAAACATCCGGGAAGAATTTCTCCGCGTATTTATACACGGAATACTTCACCTCACGGGATACGACGACCAATCTGATAAAGAAAAAGAAGAGATGACCCGCCTCGAAGATTTTTATCTCGCAGAATACAGTAAAAACTTGTGAGCGTTTCCGGTTATACGCTTCTGATTGTTGAATCATCCACCCTTGCCACACGAATTCAGCCGATGCTTCCGCAACACGTGGTCGTAATCGCAACCGATGGATTTCTCTGGACTCCCCATTTTAATCAACTGAAACTGAAACTTGGTATGCGGGCCGTTCCTGAAAAAAGAGAACTTCGGCGTGAAATTAAGCAGGAATCTGCCCGGGCTGTTAAAACCATTTTGGCCACCGACAGTGATCCATCCGGTGATTTCATCGCTTGGTCTGTCGCTAAAAATATCGCATTAAACCGAATTTTCAGGGCTCCCTTGCGCGCCATATCAAAACAGAGCTTAGATGTCCTGATTGAATCTGATACTGTTGTTAACTGGAATCAGCTTCATCTGAAGCTTCAAAACCGCTACATCCTGCATTCGTTGTGGAAACAGGCCTATCCGAATCTCGATATTAAAACTGCGGCAACGGCTGCACTGTTTGCAGCTGAATTCCCCTGCCGCTCATTCCGGTCACCCGATGGGGATCGTTTTCAGTCTGACTGTCCGATAGTGGTTCGATACGGCTCAGAAATAAAACTCGATTCAGAAAGCGACCAAAAGCATTTCAAACACAATGAGCCGTTTAGCACGTTTGATGCCACAGTTAAAGCATTTGACCGAAACGGATCAACCTCCTATCAAAAAGCACAAGAGAAGCTCTACACCCTCTTTACGACCGCACATCCACAAACCGGTGAAGGATTAATCACCTACCCGCGAACCGACGCCGTAAGTTTTTATCCTGATACCTGGGATGAACTTTATCAGCAATGGATTGGTCGAAACAGAGCGACGGAATTTCTTCCAGCCTATCTACGGGATAAGCTCACCGGAAACGGAGTTCACGAAGCGATTCATCCGGTAAGCATGGATGCCGATCCGGAGTATATCAATAAACACATTCCTTCTGATTTGGGAAATATTTATGCTGCAATTTATGATCAGACAGAAAAGGCGATCAGAATGCCCGATCAGGCTAAAGTTGTTTTTAATTCAAAATCGGCCGGAAGTTTTTTTCTGTCAGAAAATGACGATTTTAAAAGTCGTCCGGAAATGCTTCACCCGGTAATCCCGAGAGAAGATTATGGAAAAGAATTGAACCGTTACGGCGTTTTGCGTCCATCCGGTTTTGGCCAGTGGCTGGATCGGGCGATCTCGGAAAATATCATACAGGTAAACCGCTGGGGAGACGTTCACCCCGGTGAAACTATTTTACCCCTGATTTCTGAAGGAGATCAATTTCATACCAGGATTCTGAAAATGAAGGAAAAAGCGGATGATCCCGGCCTTAAAATTGAAACCATTCGTCAGATTCTCACGTCTTAAGTCGAGCTATGGAAACGGACAAATATTCGCAATCGAACCATCATACTGAAGATGAAAACAGCATTGGATCTAAATCGCTGGAAGATATTCTGACCGACCATTTTCCGGTCGGCATTGAATCAGAAAATCAATCCTCTAAACATGACTCCAAATCTAAAAAAAGGCAAGAAAGCTCCCGCCGGCTGAAGTTTCTGCGACCCATACCGTGGATTTTGGGAGGACTGTTTCTTTTCTCCTTCTGGTGGGATTTTGATGGGATTTGGGCCGAAACGGCGCTTGTAACGTTACAATTTGACGGGCTTATCCGGATCATCTCTATCAGCGGTTTGATCGGTTTTCTAACAAACCGGATTGCGATCACCATGCTCTTTCGTCCCGCTAAAAAACGTCCTATTCTTGGCCAGGGACTCATTCCCGCTCACAAAGACCGGATTGCCCGACGCTTGGCCATTTCTGTTTCGGATGACATGATTAATTCAGAACTGATCCGAAGTAAACTTCGGGAATCCGGAGCCATCGCCCGTTTCCGTGAAAGCACCACTGGTGTGATTCGTGATGTTCTTCAGAAGCCGGAATTCCGGAGCGATCTTAAAAGCTGGTTATCTGAAGCCCTGGATCATATCATATCAGAACCGGACTTTCGCGAGCGGATGACCAGGGAAATAACGGACGAAATCGAAAGAGCCTCATCCCATAAACCGATCGAGCGGGCTGCACTGAAGACCTATCTCTTCCTGAGGGGCAGTCATATCCGCGACCTTGTTGATGAAGCTCTTCATAAACTTCCTGCAAAACTTCACCGGGAAATTAACATTGTTGATTCGATTCTCGATGATTTTCCCGACTCGATTGACCAAAACCAAACCACAATCGATCGTGTGGCAACATCACTGCTTGATCGCCTGATTCGTCAGCTCGATGTAAAAAAAATTGTGGAAGAAAACCTCAAAACCTACGATGAAGAAAAGCTGGAGCAGATGATAAAAGGTGCCACCAACGAGCACCTCACCACCATTCAATACCTCGGCGCAGTACTGGGTACCATCGGCGGATTTGTAATCTGGGAGCCGATATTGAGCCTCATCATAATCGGCAGCCTCGCAGGGATTATCATCCTGTTGGAGAAGATGCTGGAATAACCCTCCACCTCATCAGATATGGTATTTCTGAGGGGATCTAAATTATGCACTATTCATTATCCCAAGAAGGTTTGGTAAATCGGAACCTGTTGGTTTCCTTAAGAAATACCATATCTCTTCATTGGCAGGATTTCCGAGCCTTTTTAGATATGGTATTTCTGCGGGTTCTAAATTATGCTACATGCTTTAACTCAAATAAGGCTCAATGCCTGGCAACTCGTTGGTTTCCATGAGAAATACCATATCTCTCCGATGGCAGGATTTCCGGGTCTTTTTAGATATGGTATTTCTGAAGATTCTGAATTATGCACAATTCAAAATCCAGAAATGACTCAGGACATTGGAATGCGATGGTTTCCATGAGAAATACCATATCTCAGGGATAAGACAATCATCCGATGAAGATTATAGCCCGGCAGTGATCCCCACGTGAACTTTGCCGTTTGCGAGATCTTCATCTGGTGAGATCGCATAACTGAATTTGATGATACCGAGAGGTGACTGAAAAGCCAATCCGAAACCAAGTGACGATATTTGTTGAGAAATTTCGAATTGTGAAGTTGCTTCATTAATGAGCTGCGGGCGATTGTAATATCCGGTTGCTCCAAAAATGAATAGGTATGAATTTCTGTCAAGCAGGTAGCGGCCCTCAAGTTCGGCCCAGACGGCAGATGAAGCTCGAAACTGATCTTCCCGGAATCCCCGAATCGACTCCGCCCCGCCAAAACGAAACAGATCAGTGATTAAATACGCAGGGCTCTCCAGCAGCATTGTCTCTACACGCGGAGCAAGAACCTGACGTGGGCCCAGAGGGATGTACCCGCGAAGGTCAGCCCTGAGGATCGTTTGGCTAAACGACTGCAGATCCGGATCATCAAACCTCTCATCATTCATAAATCGCCGACCCCTTTCAAGGGTAACGCTGCTTCTGTAGCCACGCGTGGGAACACGGTAGCGATCAGTATTTCGGATACTGAACCCCAGGCCGTAGAAATTTGCTCTTGAATCGAGAGCCGGTGCCGTAATTCCCGATGTAATATCCGCCACCGAGCTTCTTTCTGCACGGACGTGAGTCGTAATTTCAAAACCGGTAAATATTCGGTAACCTGATCGCAGCTCCATATTGCGCACAAGGTAGCTCGAATCCTGCTGGGTAAAGTGCAGATTTACACCAGCCCGCAACGGCAGACCACCGATAAACTGCTGCTCTGCCGTCACATTCAGTTTTGATACGAGCGGTTGAAGTTGCTCATATCTAAGATCGATACTATTCCCGTCAGAGATCGTATTACGCAGCAGAATATCACCATAACCGGCAATATTCCCGGATCCGGTTGCGTCGGGCACGTAGCCGATCAGACCGTCAAAAAAATTGAGCTGCTGCTCTTCTACTGTGTAAAGTACGTATGCATCATCTCCTGCAAAAATCAATTCACCGTCAGACACGTCATTGAAATAGCCCGAATTAACAAGATTTCGCCTTCCTCTCTCAATCAGGCCGGAGTCCGCACGATCACCCGTCCGGATTCCTGAAACACGCCCAAAAAACAAAGGGTTGTTTCGTTCAACGCCTTCAAACCGGACTCCCTCAACCGTAATTTCATCTCCCGGAACAATTTCAGCGGAAACAGAAATAGAGCAGGATTCCGGATCTTTTGTAACCTCACTGATTTTAAACTCACTTAATAAAAATCCCGCTTCATCATAGGCCGACAACCAATCTGAGGAGATTCGGTTAAGCAATTCTTCCGTAAAATATTCTCCCTCATAGCGGCTAACGGGGATGAATGCAGGCTGAGAGGCTTCAGCATCGCTGATTACCGATAACGATTCCAGGTGGTAGCGGCACCCTTCCCTGACGTAAACTGAGATCTTTTCGGGAAAAATCTTCACAGAGTCTACTGAAAAATCAAGGTAGCCCTCTTTACTGAAGCTTAATTGGACGAGAGTGCTGATTTCATCTTCAGCAGCGGCAGCCTGTATATCTGATTGAATATCAGGAGAAATGGAGAGAGAACCATCTTGGCCAATAATTTCAATTTCTGATGTCTGTGCCGACAACCCAAACATATAGCCGGACAGCAGAAAAAGTAAAATTATCGCAGAAAACCGTTTCATGCTCCGCGTATTAAAATTTTTGACAGCGCCGTATAAGATCAGCGCCTGATCAGATCCGAAACAAATGTGGGCAGCGCGAATGCACCCCGGTGGATATCACTATTATAATAACGAAGACCGCCCAGATTTTTGATGCCATTTTCAATCCGTTTGATGGTTTCATCAGACAACGGATCATCTCCGCGGGATGCGCACGCCATCGACCACATTCCGGCGGGATAGAGCGGTATGAAATTGAGATACATTTTTGAAATCGGAAACAGATCATCCAGCGCATTGAATACTTTTTTCATGCTCGGATGATATGACTCCACCCAGGGACTTTCTGTCTGGGCTGTTAAGACACCTTCATCAGAAAGAGCATTCAGACAGTATTGGTAAAAATCTTTTTCGAACAGACCTTCTGCCGGACCTACCGGATCCGAACCATCAATAATGATCACATCGTATGGATCCTTCACACTCTTTACGAACGCGATTCCATCTTCATAGAGTACGTTCAACTTTGGATTTTCAAAATCTCCGACTTCCGGAAAATGTAGTTTTGATGCGTCCACTACCGTTTTATCGATCTCAACCATATCAACGTGAACAACGGATTGATGCTTCAAAACCTCACGAGCCGTGCCGCCATCCCCGCCGCCAATAATCAGCACACGCTGTGGGTTCGGATGGGTAAACATGGCGGTGTGGCTGATCATTTCGTGATATACAAACTCATCACGCTCACTTAGCATCACCATTCCATCGATGGTCATCAGGTTGCCCCAGGTATCGGTTTCGTATACCTCAACCAGCTGATATTCAGACTGTTCAGAGAAGAGAAGTTTTTTCAGGCCGATCGTTAGGCCCGTCTGTTCGTTGTAGTATTCGTTATACTGTAAAGGCATTTAGGTGATTTCTGTTCTGAATCCGATTTTATTTATACCAGAGCACAGCGGCTGCAAAAACAGATCCGCAGTTTTTTATTTTGTGCTCAATACCGAATGACTTGATCTCCTTCAGTTTTCGATTTCTGTAGTCAAAACCGTCAATTACCATCTGGCGCACAATACCTTCAACAGTGTCGAGATCGGCGTGATCTTCAAACTCCATAATCACTCCGGGCTCGGTATCATCTTCAGGAATTCCAACGGCAATTGCCGCTGAGATCAGTCGTCCCGGCGTATTCCCGTCAATAGTAGCGTAAGCGAGCGGGATCAGGCCCCCTTTCGGAAAATTGATCTGGCTTACATCCACCTGTTCGGCGGCAGGCGGCAGAATACTGCTCATTCGCATAAGATTTGTATCACCGACACCGGCATTCAATAGTGCTTTATCAAAAGCATTTAAACGGGTTCTGCCCTCAGCGGAACCGCGCACAAGGCAGTAGATATTTGGGGTTTTCACCATCATATCAAAAAAAGGTTTATAGAATTATAGTGATTGTGAGATAAGTAAACTCCAGATAGAACCGGCTGCAGTTTTTAATTCGATTTTTCAGAAGGTGCGGGTTTGAACAGAAGACGCTGACCATCCGGCACTTTAAATAGTCCCCGTTTCATTTCCATGCTGGATACATTTTTCGACTCAAAATACTCTTTAAGCTTCTCCTGGATTATCCATGGGTCAATCGTATCACCGCAGGTAAAAATATCAACTGCTGCGTAATTGTACTCCGGCCAGGTATGAATGGCCACATGAGATTCCGCAATCACCACAACACCACTCACACCATACGGGCTGAATTTGTGAAAATTGTGAGAGATAATAGTAGCTCCCGATGCTTTAGTGGCATTTATCAGAGACGATTCTATGTAATCTACGTCATTTATATTTGATTCTTTGCAATCGTAAAATTCAACAAGGATTTGACGACCGAGTGCTTCCATGGCAAAATCGATTTAGAGTAAAAATTGGCTGAATAAAAAATCAGCATTGTAATTGACAAATAGTGATTATATCCTGTCAGTATGATATTACTATATATGCCAAATGAATTTGAACGGCATAAAATTCAAAAGAACAAATAATACGCAGAATTTATCGGAAATATGATAACTGCCAAAGAAAAAATTTCAAAAAGTTCAGCATTAGAGATCTACAAAAATCTATTAATGCCGAGACTCATCGAAGAAAAAATGCTGAATCTTCTTCGGCAAAACAAAATCAGCAAATGGTTTTCCGGAATCGGTCAGGAAGCGATCTCCGTTGGCGTTGCCGCTAACCTCGAAAATGAAGACTATCTCCTTCCGATGCATCGGAATCTGGGCGTCTTCACCACACGCGGAGTACCTCTCTATCCCCTTTTCTGCCAGCTGTTTGGAAAGTCTGACGGATTTACCGGCGGACGTGACCGATCGTTTCATTTCGGTACAACGGAACACCGGATTTTCGGCATGATCTCACACCTCGCAGCGACTATGCCAGTGGCTGATGGAATCGCTCTGGCTCAAAAACTAAATGGCACAAATCGTGTGGCCGTGAGTTTTTGCGGGGATGGGGGAACCAGTGAAGGCGACTTTCATGAGGCGTTAAACCTTGCCGGAGTGTGGAAACTGCCCGTTATTTTTGTGATTGAAAATAACGGATACGGCCTCTCCACTCCTGTTTCCGAACAATATGCGTGCGAAAACCTGGCCGACCGCGCCGCCGGTTATGGACTGCACGGTATGATTGTGGATGGCAATAACTATTTTGAAGTATCCGAAGCGGTCAAAAAAGCCCGTACACTTGCCATTGGGGGGAAACCAGTTCTCATCGAAGCCAAGACGTTTCGTATGAGGGGCCACGAAGAGGCATCAGGCACCTTTTATGTGGAGGATAAAGAGTTCGAAAAGTGGAAGCCAAAAGATCCCATCCACCGTTTTGAGGAGTGGCTGCGCAGCCAAGATATGGTCGATGATAAGTCGTTACTGGCCTTTCGCGAAGAGTTGACCAGTCAGTTTGAGCCGATTCTCAAGAAAGCACTTAAGGCAGAGGAACCGGTGTTTGATGAATCCCATGAACGAAACCGTGCGGGACTTGTTCCATTTTCTGTTTCTGAAAAAAACGGTCAGGATTCCGGCTCATCGGAGAAACGAATGGTGGATGCCATACAGCTTGCGCATCGGCAGGCGTTTGATGAGGATGAGTCATTTATCCTGATGGGTCAGGATGTCGCTGAATATGGTGGTGTTTTTAAAGTATCGGAAGGATTTGTTGAGAGGTACGGAAAGGAACGGATTCGCAATACCCCGATCATAGAATCCGGTGCGATCGGTGCGGCTATCGGGCTCGCAATTGAGGGATTCAAGCCGGTTGTGGAGATGCAGTTCGCGGATTTTATCACCTGTGGGTTTAACCAGATCGTAAACAACCTCACAAAAGGACGCTACCGCTGGATGCCTGAAATGAATATCACTATTCGTGCACCGCATGGCGGTGGTGTGGGTGCCGGACCGTTTCATTCACAAACACCTGAAGCGTGGTTTATGGGATTGCCCGGGCTGAGAGTTATCGTTCCGTCATCTGTTCAGGATGCACAGGATATGCTCTACACTGCACTGTATGATCCCAATCCGGTTCTTTTTTTCGAGCACAAAAAACTTTACCGCAGCGTGAAAGAGATCACACCCGACAGATGTCGTTTTACCGATCTGAGCCGGGCAAAAGTGGTTCGTCAGGGGCGTGATGCGACCATCATCACATTTGGATATGGTGTGCACTGGGCCCGTGAGATAGCAGATCAATTTGCAAAAGATAACGTTGAAATTGAGATACTGGACCTGAGGTCACTTGCACCGCTCGATCTGAAATCCATCCGAAAAACCGTGGGAAATACAGGAAAAGTTCTGCTTCTTGAAGAAGCATCGGAAATCATGGGACCGATGAGTGAAATATCTGCGTACATTTCCGAGCACTGCTTTGACCTTCTTGATGCTCCAGTGATTCGTTGCTCATCCATCCACACCCCGATACCGTTCAGCAAAGAGCTGGAGAAAGGATATATGGCTGATTATCGTCTGAAGGAGAAGCTTGAAAAGTTGTTGAGGTATTGAGAAGTGTTGAGTTATGAGTGATGAGTGATGAGTTATGAGTTGTTTGATGTAGATCTTTTTTGTGCTTAATTATTTTTAAAAACCTCAAACGCTTTGAGTGTCCGGTTGGATACTTAAAGGTTTGAGGTTTCTATATTCTATATTTGAAAATCCTGAGCTCACCAAATTTATGCTTGTTAGAGCTATCGGATGATCAGTGCAGCCAGTCGATTGTGTTTTTCATGAAGGTTACGAACGCTTCGTGCTGGTGAGCTTCACCATCATGGCCCAGTGTGGTTACGACTACTCTTCCATCACCATAATTTACTGTCCACGCTACGGGATATTCATCTCCGGTATCGGGTTCGATGCCGATTGCTAAAACATGCATGTCTGATCCGTCCTCATTTCTCTGGAAGCGGTAGAGTTCATCCGTAATCATGAAACGTTCGGGAACGCCGGCCATCAGCGGGTGTTCGGTGTCTTCCACATACACTTCAAACTCACCAAATGGCCCGTGACTTGATGTTCCGCCGCCGATCAGTTTTTCGTAGTATTCCGGCCAGTCCCAGATAAACCAGCTCGCTGCATGCACCAGGAACAGGCTGTTGCCTTCCTCAACAAATTCAATGATTCTGTCGGGAAATTCCGGGATATCAATCGATTGGTTGGTGTTTATGTTCAAAATATCGATATCAGATAGTGCCGGGATTACCTCATCCGGATTATCTGTATAGCGAACATTTGCCCCGGTTTCAGCAATGATGGTGGAATCCTCAATGTTGAACCAGCGGTCAAAATCGTGATGGTCTCCGCCGCCAAAAATAAGCACTTCAGGTGTTTCTTCGTACGCGGCTTCCCTATCATCTGAATCACACGCTGTAAACAGAACAAATACCGCAATAAGTGTTGGCAGCAGGGATGTTGTTTTAATATTTAACATTTTAATGGTTTGGTTAATGGTTAATACTGAATCAAAACATATTTATATACAGCTAACTAAAATAGATGTAAATCATTACGATCATCACGCAGAGCATGATGGATGAGGCCACATCGCGCCAATCCCAGCTCTGGCGATTTTCCCGTCTGTCATTATCCGATAGGGTTGAGAATGTCAATCCTGCAATCTTCTCATAATCAGGCGGTTTTGTCATATAGCTTACACCCACCATTACGGCCACACAGGTGAAAAATATCACCATGCTATAGTACTGGAAGAAGATATTGCTAACAATCCAGAGAAACGTTCCATCTGCGTACTCGAACCCTTCAATCAGCGCGACCGGGGTATCGACGGCGAGGCGGAAAAGTCCCATGGCAAAGCCAACAATCAGCGCGGCCATACAACCCTCTTTATTCAGGCGTTTGTAGAACACGCCAAGGAAAAAGACCACAAAAATTGGCGGAGCAAGATAGGATTGGACACCCTGCAGATAATCATACAGTCCGCGGCTTCCCTGGATAACCGGTATCCAAAGCAGTCCGATGATCACCATCACAACGGTTGCTATTCTACCCATCCATACGAGACGCTCCTCGGAAGATTCAGGGCGGATTTTCTTGTAAAAATCCATGGTAAAGAGAGTGGAAGAAGCGTTAAATACACCGGCAAGGGAGCTCATTAACGCAGCAAGCAGTCCGGCTACTACAATCCCCCGGATACCTACCGGAAGAACATGCGTCACCAGCATCGGGAATGCGGCCTGTGCATTCTGTGTGATCACTTCTCCATTCTCATCAATTAACGCCTGTTGGAGAGCCGCAATTTCTCCGGACTGTGCCAGTGCGTATGTGATAATTCCGGGTATGATAAAAATGAACACCGGAAGAAGCTTCAGCAAACCAGCAGCAATAGATCCTCTGCGCGCTTGCTGAACACTTTCAGCACCCAATGCGCGCTGTACAATATATTGATCGGTTGTCCAGTACCAGAGTCCTACAATTGGTGCAGCAAAGAGCATACCGAGCCACGGGTAATTGCTGTTAAAATACCAAGCCATCCGATTTTCATCGAGCACGGGCGCCCAGGTTCCGTCCATCCCTTCGGGTACGAGCGGTTTCCAGAGGTTAAACATCTCTTCACCCGCTATGTCGTAAAGTCGCCCCCATCCGCCGATGGCATCCAGTCCGTAGATGAGAACCATAAGCGAACCAAAAACAAGAATCAGGGTCTGGAGAGCTTCCGTGTAGGCAACTGCCCGCAAACCGCCGAGAATGGTGTATGCACCGGTGAAAAGAATGACGAGGATTGAACCGATCCAAAAGCTGTTCATTCCCATAAAATTCAGCTCAGGCATCAATACACTGAAAACAATCCCTCCTGCAAAAATCCCAACCGCAATTTTGGTAAGCACGTATGCAACCAGAGAAATCCCGGAGAGAAGTGCCCGCGCCATTGGCGAAAACCGTCTTTCGAGAAATTCGGGCATCGTAAAAACCCTCGACCGAATATAAAACGGCACCATGATCCACCCTAGTACAAGCAGACACCATGCATGGAGCTCGTAGTGAGCCATCGCAACGCCATCGGTTGCACCCGATCCTGCCAGGCCTACGAGGTGTTCCGAACCGATATTTGAAGAGAAAATTGATGCACCTACAATCAGCCAACCGAGATGACGTCCCGCCAAAAAGTAGTCAGTTGAAGTTTCCGTGGGCTGACGGATCACCCACCAGGCGAGGCCGGCTATTACGGCAAAATAGAGGCCGATAACAATCCAGTCTAACGTAGCTAAAGCTCCCATAAGATCATGATATATTAAGGTTTTGGTTCAGGTTGATATCTTACGATTGTACTATTTTTTCTTGTGGATTGAAACTTTGATTGCAATTACACTTCCACATACTCAATTCCAAGAATTCGTGTGAGTATTTCCCATTTCTGCCGATGGTCGCCCAGGTGCAGCGTTTGATGATGGGTTCCGCCCGCTTTCAGCCAGCCGTCGTTACAGCTGCGCAGGCCCGTAGACGGTTTGTAATGGAAATAGGGCATCTCGATAGTGGGCACTTCTTCTGTGTCGAGAATCTCTCCATAACTCACAACCAGGCGAAATTTTTCACCAACAAGGTGAACAAGCGAGACCATTGTAGCCGGACCCGGTTCCGCCATAAACACTGTGGTTGGCGGATTGTTGAGATCACCTATTCCCAGCTCACGATTCACAAGCTTTACCGGCTGATCTTTACGAGCAATTTTCCAGTTTCCTTCGCCCATATGACTCATCAGCATGGATCCTTTTTCAAAATCCATGGCGTACATCTCTGTAAAATGTGCATTTTCTTCGAGCAGATGTCCTGCAGCTACCATACTTGCGGTGTTGGTATCTCCTTCCGCTGCGTAGCCGTACCCTTCAGCCATCAGGTTTGATGCGGCAAGCATATTGATCTGCTCAAACCGGCCATCGCCTTTGAATGTATCAAAATGAGCAGAAAACCCGGCATAATCCCCTTCTTCAAGAAATTTTCTAAACCCCAGATACATTCTCACTGAGTAGTTTAAATTGCTGTCCTCCAGAGTCTCATCAATTTCAAATTTCTCTTTTTCGAGTTCAATCTGTTTGGAAATTTCATCATCCGTAACTGATTCCATCTGCCGGTGGATTTCGCCCATATACTCCCGGTTTACCTCGGGGCCAATCACACGTGTGAATGCGGCTTCATCGGATAGCGTATCCCCCATTCCGTGCATCTTGCCAAATGCTGCAATCTTCATGCGTTTCAGTTCCGATGCGGCCATTGCTGCGCGAGACCAGTCCGAAACGTACTCTTTAAACTCATCACTTTTCCAGTCGGCAGAGATCACCTCAAAGCGATCGCCGGAGGTTCGCAAAATGGCATTCGCCATATCCTGCGCTCCATGGATACCCTGGTTGTAGGTCAGATCATCCATATTCCAATCGTTTCGAACCCGGGGTTCCGGCTGAATATTAGCCAGAAGCAGCGGCAGTGAATTTTTCTGAAGTGCCCGTACGGTTCTCATTGCGGGACCGTAGGTTAACATCACAATCATCACGCCGTCAAGCCCTTCATAATTGAACTTTCCGAGTATCTCTTCGATATCATCGCGGTTCCGGGCGGCTTTTGGAAAGTACCACTCAGCAACCTCGCTCAGTTCACTGCAAACATTTCGCGCGTACTTCTCCTGTCGTTCTGTGATATCGGGTATAGATTTATCATAAAGCTCCTGCATAATTCCAAGGAGCCCGATTTTTGGCTTTCGCTTTTCGATCATTATGTAAGCTGTTTCGTTAGTTTGTTATTTTTGTCCGTAGTAGGCATTTTTGCCGTGTTTACGCTCATAGTGTTTACGCCTGAGTGCTTCTTTAATGCGCGGGGTGTCAGGCCGAATCTGCAAGCTAATGGCAGCCATTTTTGCGACCTCTTCAAGTACAGCACTGTTGTAGATCGCCTTTTCGGCATTTTCACCCCAGATAAACGGCGCGTGGCTTCCCACCAGCACCATCTGCACCTCCTGGTATGATAAATTTCTTTTCTCAAATTCGTTCAGGATCTGCAGACCGGTCTCATGTTCATAATCTCCTTTTATCGCCTCATCACTCATGGGAGGTGTGCAGGGAATATCCTGAGCCAGGTGATCGGCGTGCGTGGTTCCGAGAATTGGGATATCGGTAAGTGTTTGAGCCCAGGCCGTGGCATAGGTAGAATGTGTGTGAACAATGCCGCCGACGCCGGACCAGTTTTTATACAGAACCGCATGAGTTTTGGTATCGGATGAGGGGCGAAGATCCCCTTCAACCACGTTATTTTCGAAATCGACAATCACCATATCGCCTGGTGTCAAATCACTGTAGGGCACACCGCTGGGTTTGATTGCAAACACCCCGTTTTTATGATCAGCTGCACTGGCGTTTCCAAACGTAAACAGCACAAGGTCCAGCTCCTCAATTTTCATGTTGGCCCGGTAAGCCTGCTCCTTTATCTCTTTAAAGCTGCTCATGAGTCAGATATTCAGTTTTCTTTTATTTCGGTTCGATCTTCCATCACACCGCCAAGTGAGCGGTATCTGCTGTATAAAATGTCATACGCAGCGGCATTTTTTTCGCGGGGTGAATATTCATGTTCAAACCCCCGGCCCATCGCCTGCTTTGCTTCTTCCACCGAAGAGAAAAGCCCGGCAGCGGTAGCGGCAAACATTCCCGCGCCAAGAGCGCAGGTCTGCTCACTTCGCACAATCCGGATCGGCATCTTTAAAATATCGGCCAGTGTCTGCATCACATAGGGAGATTTTTTTGCCACACCGCCCAGGCCGATCACACCTTTGATCGGCACTCCTTCATTCTGAAAACGCTCCACAATCGCACGGGCCCCAAAACAGGATGCTTCCACCAGGGTTTTGAAAATCTGTGCAGAACTGCTGCTGAGATTGAGTCCTTCAATCGCTGTGGTTAGTTTTTGATTGGCATCCGGAGTGCGTCTGCCATTGAGCCAGTCCAGCGCCACGGGATCAGTCTTTTTCACTTCAATTTTTGAGGCTTCCCCGGACAGGTGTTTGATCAGGTTATCGTCCAGTTCATTCTGTAAGCGCTTTTTCGTTTGCCCATCAATAAGATCTGTTTCATCGAGCAGACGATTTACCGGCTGAATGATGAGCTGTTTATACCAG
The DNA here is from genome assembly GCF_003390325.1 of Rhodohalobacter sp. SW132. Classification (NCBI taxonomy): domain Bacteria; kingdom Pseudomonadati; phylum Balneolota; class Balneolia; order Balneolales; family Balneolaceae; genus Rhodohalobacter; species Rhodohalobacter sp. SW132. The sequence continues at coordinate 61,964 of NZ_QUOK01000003.1, forward strand.
GCGTAGATATCACCAAAAGCGGACTGACCCGCCTCGAGTCCGATCATCCCTGGAATTATGGAGCCGTCAACCTGACCACATATTCCGCGGATCAGTTTGCCGTCCAGATCTTCCGGCGGGGCGATCAGCATATCGCAGGTGGATGTCCCCATCACTTTACTGAGGTAATACGGCTCAATTTCACCACCAACTGCTCCCATATGCGCGTCAAAAGCACCTACGCCTACAATTACTTCGCTATGCAATCCGGTTCGTTCCGCCCATTCCGGCGAAAGAGTTCCGGCCGCATTATCTGAAGTTTCTGTCTGGTCATACAGTCTGCTCCGGAGCCCTGAAAGCAGCGGATCAAGCTCTGAAAGAAAATTTTCTGAAGGCAGGCCATTAAATTCTTCGTGCCACATCGCTTTGTGGCCTGCAGCACACCGGCTTCGTTTCATCTCGGTCACGTCCTTACCGCCGGTGAGCTCAAACGTAATCCAGTCGCAATGCTCTGCCCATGAGTAGGCTTGCTCTCTCACATCTGAATCCACACGAAGGATGTGGAGCATTTTAGCCCAGAACCATTCAGATGAATAAATACCGCCCACATATTTTGTAAAATGTGGTCCATCCCAGGAATCTGCCAGACGATTGATCTCTTCAGCCTCAGCTATTGCTGTGTGATCTTTCCACAGCACAAACATCGCGTTGGGATTCTCCTCAAATCCATCAGTAAGAGCAAGCGGGCGCCCTTCCCTGTTTACAGCTACCGGTGTAGATCCGGTAGTATCCACCGATATTCCCTTCACATTTTTTTTCTCTTCATCAGAAAGACCGGAAACTACTCCTTTGATAACCGCCTCCGCACCTTCAATGTAGTCGAGCGGGTGCTGACGAAATCGATTCTCTGCCGGATTACAATATTTACCGTCGGCCCAGCGGGTATATTCATGCACAGCTTCAGCGATTTCATTGCCGTTTATATCGAGCAGAAGCGCCCGAACTGAATCCGAACCAAAATCAATTCCGATAACGAAGGCCATAATAAAATCCTCACTAATTTTTAACCGGCGTTAGTTTTATCCGGTGTTTCCCTGCCTATTGAATGTATAGTTATAGATGTTTAAGTGTTATTGTAACACTTTTCATGTAATGCTACAAATAAAATAGAAGCAATTCGCATGTATGCAAATAGAAATCTTATAGCTTTTCAAAACAGGTTGCACAGGATCCTTTCAAACGCTGAAGCTGTTCGGAATGTTAAATTTATGAATCCGGTATAAATGTAAAAAGTGTTCCGTTTTCTTCATTTTTTGATCGCATTCATTGTATACTATCACGATATTGACAAGCTGAGATTCAAATTTATCTCACGTCAACTATTTACCTCTAAAATTGCAGTTGCAGTTCATGAATACCATCTCACAGAATTTTAGCGTCTCCTTTTCGTACAATGTTGAGTTCACGGAAGGGCTTTTTGAACCGGATAATATTCTCTTCAAAAATACACTAACCAAAAATCTGGGTGGTCCCCGGCCAAAAGTACTGTTTGTTCTGGATGAGGGCATGGCGGCCAAACACCCCCATTTGAAGAAAAATATCCAGGCATATGCCAATCACTTCAGAGATGAATTCACTCTGGTTGATGATTTCGTCACCATTCCGGGAGGTGAGGCCTCGAAGAATAATCCGGCTCATGTTCAAACCATTCTTGATGCAATTGAAAACGCTGATATCGACCGACACAGCTTTGTGACGGTAATTGGAGGCGGTGCCGTGATCGATACCACAGGTTATGCTGCAGCCATCGCACACCGGGGCATTCGCCTTGTTCGAATCCCAACCACGGTACTGGCTCAAAATGATGCCGCTGTGGGAGTTAAAAATGGGGTGAATGCCTATGGAAAGAAAAATTTCCTCGGCACGTTTGTCCCCCCTCATGCCGTCTTAAATGATTTCAATTTCCTGAAGACACTTGATAACCGCGACTGGCGGTCCGGTATTTCAGAAGCGATTAAAGTGGCGCTGATCAAAGATGAAAACTTCTTTGAGTTTCTTGAAGAAAACGCCAAGGCGCTCAACAATCGCGATATTGAATCGATGAAAAAGCTGATCCACCGTTGTGCAGAACTGCACCTGGAACATATCAGCACAGCGGGTGATCCATTTGAAATGGGCTCATCCCGCCCGCTCGATTTTGGCCACTGGGCCGCGCATAAACTGGAGCAGCTTACAAATTATGAACTACGCCACGGGGAAGCGGTTGCGATCGGAATATCCCTCGATACAGCCTACTCCCATCTTAAAGGTATGATCTCTGAACAGAGTATGAACCGGGTTCTGAATGTGTTTAAAGATTGTGGTTTCTCTCTCTATGTGCCTGAACTGGAACACGAATTTGAGAATCCGGATAAAGCTGAGTCGGTTCTGCACGGTTTGCAGGAGTTTCGTGAACATCTTGGCGGGGAGCTTACTATTATGCTCCTCGAAAAAATCGGAAAAGGCACCGAAGTTCATGAGGTGGATACAGATCTCTACAAAAAAGCGATCCAGATTCTTGAAACGAATGAAAAAGAACTCGCCTGATCCAACTTATGAAACTCTCAAGCACTTCCGGCGCACATCTCACTTATTGCTCCAACATCCATCCCGGCGAAACCTGGGATGCGCACTTCAACGAACTAAAAACCTATCTGCCTGAACTGAAACAGCGCCTCTCCCCTGACGCGCCTTTTGGAGTTGGACTTCGCCTCTCCGCCAAAGCAGCCGGGGAACTCAAAGATGAAAACACCCGAAATCGGTTTAAACAGTGGCTGGATGATGAAGGACTCTACCTGTTTACCATCAATGGGTTTCCATACGGCAGTTTCCATGGTGAGAGAGTGAAGGATAACGTTTACAAACCGGACTGGAATCACCCCGAACGACTCGATTACACCCGGGATCTGATTTATATACTTGCCGATTTGCTGCCCGATGGAATCGAAGGCGGAATTTCCACTTCCCCCATCTCCTACAAATACTGGAATCACGGCAACCGATCCGATGAACTTTTTAAGAATGCAACACAACGTCTTGCCGAAGCGGCTCACACCATGGCACAGGTTGAAGAAAACCGCGGAAAATTGATACATCTGGATATTGAACCGGAACCCGACTGCACTCTTGAGAACGGCTCGGAGACCATCGATTTCTTCACAAACTGGCTCTTTCCTGTAGGCAGCGATTATCTTGCACAGCAATATAAATACGGCAGAGAAGAGGCCGAGCTGCTCATCAGGCGCCACATACGGGTCTGCTATGACACCTGTCATTTCGCCCTGGCATACGAAGATCCGAATCAGGCTGTTCAGGAATTGCACAACGCCGGAATTTTGATCGGAAAAACGCAGATCAGTGCCGCATTAAAAGTTTCTTTGGGAGACCCCGATCAGCGGAAAAAGATGGCTGAACGGCTCGAGCGGTTTGATGAACCCGTTTACCTTCACCAGGTCATCGCCCGAAAAGAAGATTCCACTTTTAAACAGTTCCGGGATCTGCCCGATGCGCTTAATTCCATTCATGATGAAACTGTAAAAGAATGGCGAGTCCATTTTCACGTTCCGGTTTTTATTGACCGGTTTGATGAAATGAGCTCCACGCAGGATCACATCAAAAAAAGCCTGAAACCACTGCTTGATAAAGCAGTGTGTAAACATTTCGAAATTGAAACCTACACCTGGGATGTGCTGCCGGATCATCTGAAATCAGACCTCGCCGATTCAATCGAACGGGAGTATCGGTGGACTCTTGAGCAATTTGAGACTCTTTAATCAAATCCCGCTCAACATCACAAATCTTTTTGAATTTTATATACAACTGTTATGAATAAGACAGCCGTCATTAATGTTGTGGGCCTCACTCCTGATCTCATCGGGGAACACACGCCGCGAATTTCTGAGTGGATTGAGAAAGGTAAAATGGCCCCGGTTGAATCGATGCTTCCTGCAGTCACCTGCTCCGTTCAGGCGACCTATCTGACCGGAGAGATGCCCGACAAGCACGGAATTGTTGCGAACGGCTGGTATTTTCGTGAGATGGATATCATCAAATTCTGGCGGCAATCCAATAAACTTGTGCAATCGCAAAAAATCTGGGAAAAGCTGAAGGCGGAGAATCCCGATTTTACCTGCGCAAACCTTTTCTGGTGGTACAATATGAACTCCTCTGTGGATTACCTGATCACTCCGCGACCCATTTACAGGGCTGACGGCGTGAAGGTGCCGGACATCTATACCAAACCGATCAAAATGAGAGATGAGCTTCAAAACAAGCTCGGCCAGTTTCCGCTGTTCAATTTCTGGGGGCCAAATACGACGATCTTCTCCAGTAAATGGATTGCCGATTCCGCCATTGAAATCGCCAAGGCTCACGATCCGACCCTCACACTAATTTACCTCCCCCACCTCGATTACAATCTTCAGCGAATCGGCCCCGATGATCCGGATATCAGCAAAGACCTCAACGAAATTGATTCCGTCTGCGGGGACCTGTTTGATTTTTACGAAGAGCAGGGAATCCGCGTGATTCTGCTCTCTGAATATGGAATTGAACCTGTTAAGCGTCCGGTTTCCATCAACCGGGAGCTGAGAAAGCATGGCCATATCACCGTTCGTGAAGAGATGGGCGGGGAAATTTTGATACCCGATACCAGCTCAGCCTTTGCAGTGGCCGATCACCAGGTTGCCCACATCTACGTAAATGATCCCGACAATATCGAAAAGGTGAAGAAAATTGTTGAAGATATACCGGGAGTCGAAACGGTTCTGGATGAAGTGGGAAAAAAGGAACATCACCTGGATCACCCAAGATCTGGTGAGCTTGTAGCTATCGCCGAGACGGATTCCTGGTTTACATACTACTACTGGCTGGATGATGAGAAAGCACCCGATTTTGCTCCAACAGTGGATATACACACTAAACCGGGATATGATCCCGCTGAACTCCTGATCAATCCGGAAATCACGTTTCCAAAATTGAAAGCGGGATTTCGACTGCTCCAGAAAAAACTGGGATTTCGCTACAAAATGGACCTGATTCCAATTGAAGGTTCTGGAGTGAAAGGATCACATGGCCGAATTCCGGCAACACCCGCTGCGGGACCAATGGTGGCTACCCAACAGACCGATCTGTTAAAAAGCGATTCGCTAAAACCAACGGATGTGTTCAACCTGATTTATAGTCATGTGACCGAATCGTGATTGGGAACAATTCATGAGTAAATTGAGAATGGATGAAATGTATTTCTGCCAATAAATTTTACACGCAGAGTTTCGCTGATTCATCCGCTGATTTTCGCAGATGATTTTTATTCTGTTCAGTATTTATCAGCGCTACTCCGCGATATACACAGCGAAAATCTGCGAAAAAACAGAACCAGGATTGATTATGTGAATGTCTATACACCTGTCCTTTTTCCCGGTTTTAATCACTCCATTCGATTGAATTGGTAAACTTTCAGGGTTTAAGAAAGCCATAATTTAAACTTATGGTTTTTTATATGGCGAACTGCCTTTCCATAAGGCGAACATTTCTAATCTTTATTTTCTATTTTTTGTGTAAACCGGACGAACTCTTTTCGTTAATAGCTATCGGTCTCAGGCTTCAGACAAAACTTAAGTGTCTATTTTTGAGTTTATTTATTACTATTATAAGTGATTCACCAACAACATAAGCTTATGAAAGAGATCATTCTTAAAGTACCCGATCAGAAAGTAGATTTTGTCCTGGAGCTCATTGAACAATTAGGGCTGGAAGTTTCCTCTGAAATAATGGAAATCCCTGAAGAGCATAAAGCTATTGTCAGAGAGCGCATGCAAAAATCTAAAGAAAACCCCGAACGTCTGCTTGAATGGGATCAGGTGAAGGATAGTTTCAGACTTGATTAATGGCATTTTCGATTAAAATCGAACCGGAGGCCAGGCGTGATATACAAGAAGGGATAGATTGGTATAATGAACAGCAAGCTGGATTAGGCCGGGAATTTCATTCGGCTGTAAAATTCCATTTCAAAAAGTTACAGGCAAATCCATTTTACCAGGTGCGGTACGAAAAAGTTCATTGCCTGCCGTTGAAGAACTTTCCATATATGATTCATTTCACTATCAATGAAATAGAACGGCATGTTATAATTCATGGAGTTTTCAATACCTTCAGAGACCCCGGCATATGGAGGGAGAGAATTTAATAGATATAATATGTTACGCTCTGAAGAATCTTTCACCACTCTCGCTAAATTTTCCTATTGTTCGAATACGTAGCCTTTTTATTTAAATCGTTGTTTGGGTTCAAATACAAGATAATAAACATGCCTGTCAACGAAGCCTTCAGCATCGTATATCCATAATGAAGACTGAGTAAATAAGATCATTTACCGGACAAATTCTGAATAAACTCCGCAGCTGATTCAACCCGATTCAGCAGTTGATCTTCTGCAAATTGGTGGTACTCATCTTGTAACTGGTCGACATCATCCCAGATCGTCAGAAAGAGCTGTACCGGTGATACAAGATCATTGGGATCGGGAGTCAAGACTCCATTTTCACCGTCGAAAGTAAGTCGGGTGCCGTTTTCGGGATGATGATAAAACAGCGCCCATCCTGCAGCCGGATCAATCAGCATAGACAGGTCATCCCGTTGTATCTCTTCTGATAAATCACTTTCGGATTTCCCATTGGAAATTTCAATCCAGTCGCCGTTGTTTGTCGGGCCGAGGAGCGCATCACCCCGCATAAACTCAAGACGCCCGTCGCTGCTTTCGGGCCATGTGAGCTGCTGAATAATGTTGTTCTCTTCATCACGCAGAATGATTCGGAGGGGTGTTCGCAGAATTTCCAGGATATGGTCCCCGACTGACCCACGAACCGGATCCATAATCGTGCGGCTATTCCACAGTGAACGGCTGTCGTATTCTTTCAAAAATGGAGATGCGGGCAGATCTTCAGGTGTGCTGTGAATGGTTTCAAGCGGATAGAGCGTGATTTCAAACGTTCGGTCTGTAATGCTGGCTACGGATAGAATCGCATGATTCCCTGCATACCGGATGACAGGATCGGTGATTTCACTGCCGATTGATTCAACAAGGCTATCAGCTAAAACAGGCAAAGACAGTAAAACTAAACAGGTAAGGATCGAAAAATATTTAATCAATGGATTGTATTTTTTTTGCAGATAGATGACGGTGAAGTTAACCGCTTTTTAATCAAGATATTGCCATCCTGAAAGCAGATTGGAATTGGGCCGGAAACATCTCTAAATTTACGAAATTGATAATGATTCCTGAATTTGATTATTCGTGAATTGTCATAGATTATCAGTCCTGCAAGATTCATCGGATGAGTCAACTATGAATCATAAATTGAATTTTAACACCTCGATTTTTCGAAAAACCTACCCGATGAGGTTGACAAAAAAAATCATCTAACCACCTATAAATATTTACATGAAACACTTAATGGGTACCGTATTCGACATGGACGGCGTTATTGTACACAGCAACCCGGTTCATAAAGAGACGATCAAAGAATTTTGCATCAAACATAAACAAGACGTATCAGACACATTTCTGGAAGAAAGAGTATGGGGCCGAACAAACAAAGAGTGGATTCCAGAGGTTTTTGGTGATATCTCCGCTGAAGAGTGCGAAGTACTCGCGGATGAAAAAGAGCAGATGTTTCGAGATCGGTTTGATCCAAAATCTGCCGTGATTCCCGGAATAGTATTTTTCCTTGAGAAACTCAGGAAGCAATCCATTCCGGCCGTGGTAGCAACATCAGCACCCGGTGAAAATGCAGATTTTATTCTGTCACAGCTAAACATACGAGATTTTTTCAGCGATGTGCTCGACTCATCAGACGTTGATAAAGGTAAACCGGAACCACAGGTTTACCTGAAAGCTGCCGAGCGGATCGGCCTGCCCCCTTCGCAGTGTATTGTATTTGAAGACTCCCTCGCCGGTGTGGAAGCCGGAATACGGGCCGGTTCAAAAGTTGTGGGAATCTCCTCCACACATACGCCAGAGGAGTTATCCGACTGTGCGATGGTGATCAGCGATTTCAATAACCTTAAAGTTGATGACCTGAAAAGACTAATTGAATAGTATGAAGGAATAAAAAATCAGGCGGCAATTTTAACTGCCGCCTGGTGTTTTTCATATAGATTATTTGGAGAGCGTAAACTCAGGGAGTTTTTTAATCTCACCGCCATTCATTGACGACTCGTGTGCGAGCAGTCCCACGCATGTCCAGTTTGCAGACTGAACTGCATTTGGATATGGATCACGATCCTCAACAATTGAAGATACGAATTCATGGGCAAGATGCGGATGCGAACCACCGTGACCTGCACCCTGGATAAATGAAAGGTGTGCCTGGTCTTCTGCATCGTATACACCCTCCTGGGTGAACGACTGGATTTCTTTCGGCAAACGGTGTCCGTAATCAGGCACTTTCACACGCTCCGGAATTTCAGGTTCGGGCTTTTTCGCGGTGTGAATTACAGGCTCTTCACCTTCAATCAATGCCCATTCGAATGATTTTTTCGATCCGTACGCATCAAAACTCTCACGATACTGACGCGCTGTATCAAACAGCGAACGATAAATATGAGCAGATACGTCAGAGTCAAGAAGCTTAATATGGGCGGACTGAACGGCAAACGGGCACCCGGATTTCTCAATCAGGTCATCGCTTATTTTTCCGGATCCAAAGCAGGATACATATTCAGCAGACTTATTCATCAGGCCGAGAACCGGGCTCACAACGTGCGTTGCGTAATGCATCGGTTTCATCCGCTCCCAGTATTCAGGCCATCCTTCCATATCCTGTGGGTGGCTTGCCTGCAGGTACTGAATATCTCCCAGTTCGCCTTTCTCATAAAGCTCTTTTACAAAAAGGAATTCGCGGCTGTAAACAACTGTCTCTGCCATAGTGTACTTCAGGCCGGTTTCTTTAACCGTTTTTACAATCTCTTCGCAATCTTCAATGGTGGTCGCCATTGGAACCGTACAGGCCACGTGCTTGCCTGCCCGAAGTGCCATCAGGGTATGCTCGGCATGCATTTGGATTGGAGTGTTGATGTGAACCGCATCCACTTCCGGATCCTTCAGCATCTCTTCGTATGATGTGTAACGGGTATCAATACCAAATTCATCCCCGATCTCTTTCAGCTTGGATTCCGTACGCTGGCAGATTGCGTACATATTCGCGTTTGGATGTTTTTGGTAGATAGGAATAAATTCAGCTCCGAATCCTAATCCTAATAAAGCAACGTTTACCTTTTTGTTCGCCATAATTTTTTTCGTTTAGTTAGAGTTTACAGGTTTAGAGATCTGATCAGATGAACAGATCTGTTTGTATATTTGCGATGTACCACGTTGCGAAGCATAAATTGTGCAACGTAGTTCTGCAGGATCAAAAAGTAGCACTGATCCTTAATTTTACAAGCTTTTGACAGCCTGCCTGTTTATCGGATAATCAACATATTCTAAAATCTTCAACACTCCGCAGAAGATTATCCAAGCAGTTTTTTTATGAAAGCGAGTCCGTCTTTTGCAAGCTTATCCGGGCTCTCGGCAAGAGGACGCCAGATGGCAGCAGCTTTTGCCAGGAGCTCATTATCCGGTGAGAATGTTTCGATAATCACGTGTTTATCGTACCCAATCTCGTTAAGAGCTGATGCGATTCCGTCCCAGTCAAACTGACCAGTTCCGGGTGTTCCCCTGTCATTTTCAGCTACCTGCAGATGGTAGAGATGTTCACCTGCGGTTCGTATGGCGTCACCGAGATCTTTCTCTTCAATACCTGCGTGAAACAGGTCGATCATCACTTTGCATGATGGGTGATCTACACGTTTAACCACATCAGTAACCTGGCTTGTCAGATTCAAAAAACTGGTTTCAAACCGGTTAAGCGCTTCCAGACAGATTACAATATTTTTTTTCTCCGCATATTCGGCAACTTCGCGCAGCTGTGAGACAAGAAGTTTGGTCTCTTCTTCCCGTTGTTTATCATCTGATTGCCATAGGCGTCCCACTTCAGAAGCGAGGGGTCCAACAAATAGTGTTGATCCGAGTTTTTCTGCTGCATCCAGTGAATCTTTCATATACTGTATGCCGTCATCCCGTACGGATTTATCAGGATGAATCAGATCTCTTCCACCGCCCATTGCGGCACAGGTTGTGATCGATAAACCACTATCTTCAATCGCCTTCCTGGCTCTTTCGCAATCCAGCGATGCGGGATCTTCAATCGGTAGTTCAACCGTATCAAATCCGAGTTCAGCGATTTTAGGTGCGTAGTTTTCAATTACTTCATTTGTTACAGGAGACGTCCAAAGCCAAAGGCTGACACCAAATTTCATATTTATTTTTTTGATTGATTAAATTTTTAATTCAATTCGTGCGTGTAATTACCGGGAGATCAATCGTCCCTGCATCTGTGTAAAGTGTCCGGGATAAGTACAGATGTATGGATATGAACCGGGTTCTTCAGGAACAGTAATCTTTACATCAACCGTGTCACCCGGAACGGCGAGGGATGTATAACCGAAAATTCTATCCATTTTATCTTCAGGAACATATTCATTTTGGTAAGCCTGAAGAGCTGCAACACCAACGGGACGAATATCATCTTCTGTGTAAACAAACAGAATATTATGAGGCATCGTGCTTGAATTTATATAGCGGATGGTAAGTTCAGAACCCGCTTCGGCACGGATTTCAGTGATATCATAACTCAAATCACTTCCTTCTGATCTTACTTCAAGAGTATCCCCCGGTTCAACCGTAACGGTTTTTCCATCATTAATAAAAGTCTCCGCCTCAGCAGATGCATTCATCTCATGAGAAGAATGTGCATTTGTTTTGCTATTCGAATTATGATCGTTCATAACATATCCGGTAGCCGCAACTGCGAATACCATAACGATGATACTTGTTGTGAAGGTAATTATTGACTGCTTCATTTGATTCTATATTTGGCAGTTTGCCGGCCGTACACTTCCGGATTCTGCTATGATTATTATTTGATTTAAAATAAACCGGGAAGATTCAGATTTGTTGTCTTCCCGGCTACTAAATCATTTACTACTGTGTACTTTATGATGTTACTATCTGTTCCCAAATATATCGGACGACTCCCATTTCTCAGCAAGTGCATCCAGGTGTTCGTCGTATTCTTCCGGAAGATTTGCTCTCAATGAACTGAGTGAATTCCGTTCGCTATCGCTGAATTGCGGAGCTTCTCCTTCCGGCCATCCTTCAGCCAGTCCTCCAACAAACGCCGCTCCAAGTGTGGGGTCGGCATCAGGCAGACCTGACAAATATTTGCTTACATCTCCGTTGTATTCACCAAGTGCATAATGGCCCCCAACGCGTTCCATTGCAGTTGCAACATTTTCTTTATACGTGCTGTCTGCAGATTCCGGGAGATGTTTTGTAAATACGTGATCCAGAAAGCTCACTTCATTTTTTGCAGCCGCCGCGGATGCTGCATCACGCAGCCAGCGATCGTTAGCATTCTCAGACATCACAATCATTTCAGCAACGGCCTGTCCGGCTTTATCAGATGCTGGCATTTCAGCGAGAGCAAGAAGTGCAGCCAGACGCACATGCAGACTGGATGACATCATTGTAGTTGCCGGCATAGTATAACCCATATCACCCGGAGCTTCTGGGTTCGGCACAAAATCAGCGGCCAGCACAAGATCACGTGCTGTTTCATTTCTTGGGAGTGTCATCAGTGCAGCACGGCGTACAGCATTGGCTGGATGATGGAGTGCGCCCGCAGCAACATCAAATGCTTCAGCGTTATTTCCATCAAGTGCTCCAAGGCCATGCATGGTCCAGAGCGCATGAAGTGCTCCGGGATTGAGCCCAAGCTGATCGACCGAACGGTCATTGACCATTTCGTAAAGATCCGGCAGAACATTCGCATTGCCATTTTCTACCAGCAGACGCTGTGCAGTGAGTCTCCAGAACATATTAGTATGTGTAAGAGCATCAACAAGGTCCGCTTCTGTTGCATTTTCAAGCGAGAAATTTTCATCAGCGTTTTCATCACCTTTATATACGATACGGTAAATTCGTGCATGCTCAACATCACGGAGATCGGTTACATATGCGTTTCCTTCACCCCGCTCCCATCCGTTTGGAAATGGGTTGTGCTGAATAATGATGTTATACCAGTCAACCATCCAGAGCGCTCCGTCAGGCCCAACTTTAGTTTGTGTTGGAGAAAACCATTCATCCAGGCTGGACAGGAAATTCCATGCATTGTGCGCATGATAATGGCTTCCTTCTTCTTCCAGGATAAACTCACCCAAAAGTTGCCCGGTAGGCTCACCAACAAATGCCCGGCTATTCCAGTATGACTCGGGATAGTTTCTCGCAGTATAGATATGGAAACCAGACCCGGCTGTGTAATGCCCATGCTGGTCAACCTGGCGGATTTCTTCCATAATTGGATAAATTTCAGATGTATTCGCAATCATCGGTAAAGTAGGAGTACTTCCAACACCGCGAATTCCACGGTAAAACCGGTTAGGCACCGCACTTTGAACTGCGGGATTACGGTTCGCTGTTGAGCCAAATACAAAGCCTTCTTCGTTAAATCCAAGTCCCCAGGTGTTATTCGAGGTATTTGAGATATACTCCAGGGAGTCTGCGTTTGGTGTGAAACGGTAAAATCCACTGCTAAAACGATGCCTTTCATTTCCTACCGTTCCATCAAATGCGGAATATCCTACAGCTCCCCAAATATGGTTATCAATTCCGTATTGCAAGTTACTTGGGCCGGCATGCGTGTCAAAATCACCCCAGCCGGTCATAATCACTTCTTTATGATCTGCTTTTCCATCTCCATTTGTATCCTGCAGGAAGAAAAAGTCTGGCGCCTGGGCTACAATTACCCCACCATTTGCAAGTACGAGACTGGTTGCAATATTTAAACCTTCAGCAAATACGGTAATCTCATCTGCTTTGCCGTCGCCGGTAGTATCTTCCAGAATTTTAATACGGTCATTCCCTTCCCGTTCATCTTTAAAATCGTTGGGATAGTCAACTGTCTCAAGAACCCAAAGACGACCTCTTTCATCCCATGTCATATCAATGGGGTTTACGATATCGGGCTCAGATGCAAAAAGTACAACTTCAAAATCGGGATCTACAACGATATGCTCCCGCGACTCTTCGGGTGAAAGTGGTAGCTGCACCTGTGTGATCGGATCATCAACTGTTCCCCAGCTTTCTCCTGCGGGATAATTCGGGAGCTCTCCGTCGCCAAATGCCAGTTCAGGCTTAGAAAAATCGGCATCCAGTGCCCAGTCGCCGGCTGTCCAGCGAAGACTATTTTGCAAAAGCTGCTTAAATCCATCATTCGACCACGTTCGCTCATCATGGCCCCAGGCGGTATAAAAAACCCTGCCATCTCCATGATTGCGAACCCATGTCCACGGCTCTTCGTGATCCCCTTCAACCCGAACAGAAAGTACGGTTCGATCCGGATTATGCTTCATATGAACATATGTTTCATCCCAGCTCTCAATTTCAGGAACTCCTTCCAGAACAGGATGATCAGAAACCACCTGGCGTGTTGAAAAAGTGCCGGCACCATGAGCTTTAAAAGCTCCGCCAACCAAATTTACAAATGCGTCTGAATCGTTAAACGAAGCGGACGCGGAGTGGAGAGCAACAAATCCACCGCCATCAGCAATATAGGAAAGAAGAGAATGCTCCTGCTCCCTGGTGAGTCCCGACCGGTTTCCATAAAGCATAAAAACATCATACTTATCGAGTGTTTTTCGATTCAGGTCTGATTGCCTGTCGGTGTAGTGAACATGAATTCCATGTTCTGCAAGGTAGGGAATAACCGTTTGAATTCTTGTTTTTGGATTGTGATGGCCATCATCACCCAAAAACAATACCTCAAGAGATTTTCGTGGTTCTTCCTGTTCTGCAGTTTCAGGAGCGGACTCCTGCTGTTGCGTGGACGTCGTTTCCTGTGTTGCACAAGCCGCTATCAGCAGCAAGGCAAAGATAGTACTGAATTGTAGTAGGTAGTTCTTCATGTTTATATGGTAGGATTATCCGAGTTGTTGTATTTACTAAAACTTGTTCAAATAAGCGTAAAACAGCTTTTTCACGCAATGGATGTGATGATTAACATACTAATATCTGTTGTGATTATTTGAGATTGCTTAAAATCTGAGAAGACATAAATAATATATCATTACTCAGAGTTTTAACTTCAATTTAATTCCTGACTATAAGGCGAAGTTACCAATCCAAAAACTGCTTTGTCGTGATTCGAAACGGTTTATTGATCTCGATTAAAGTGTTACATTAACACTTCAAGTAAATACCTATTTCGGTGAATATATGCAAGCGGTTTCAATAGCCATTACATACTTTAAACAGCCTGTTTTCTTAGAATCCTGGTTTCGCAAATGTTTGACTTCAGTAACCGCTAATCGGTTATTCTTTTTAACAATCTGATCGCCGGGTGCGGTTGTTTGTTCTTTATATTAAATGCATATTTGCCCCTTATATTCTCTCCGGGTATAATATTAAATCAATTACACGAAATGAGCACTGATCATCAGAATCTCGATTTAAAAAAGCTTCGGAACAGTATCCTACAATGGCTTAAGGAACGTTTGAGTGATGAATCTTATGATAAAATTTCAACTATGTCCGAAGCACTTGCAGGAGACGCCGAAGACTGGGAAGTGTATTCATCCCTTAGTGCCGTACCCCGGTATACCGGTAAAAGCCCTCTTGAGTTAACGGATGATGAACTGAAAGAAGCCCGCAATATCCGGACCGGGTGGGATCCATCTCAGTGGAGCGTTGACCAGCTGGCCAGAACCCTGCTCCTGCTTTCGATTGCCGAACGGGATAAAGATGAATTTTTTGATAAACTTGAAAAACTTTTCATTTCCAGTGATATGGGTGAAGCGGAAGCGCTTTATCAAAGCTTACCGGTTCTTCCATATCCGGATGAGTTGAAAGATCGTGCCGCTGAGGGAATCCGAAGCAACATCACCTCAGTTTTCACAGCTGTAGCGCAACGAAATCCCTACCCTGCCGATTTTCTTGATGAAGATGCCTGGAACCAGGTGGTTCTGAAATCCCTGTTCGTACAAACGCCGCTCTATCTCATCGTCGGAATCGATCGCAGGGCCAACGATAAACTGGCAGACATCCTCGTAGAATACGCACATGAACGATGGTCAGCCGGCCGGGAAGTCTCCCCCGAACTTTGGCGTCCCGTAGGCCCGTTTATCGATGAAGCCAACCTGGAAGAGATTGAAAAAGTATTGAACCACGAGGATACACTTCACCGTCAGGCAGCAATTCTGGCACTCAGCGCATCAGAATCCAAAGCAGCCAGCAATCTCATCAAAAAGTACCAGGATGTACTGCATAACGTGCATAAGCAGGAAATTAACTGGCATCGAATCGGTGAACAATACGATGCAGCCAGGTAAAACTTTTTTTTGATGCCATTTTTTTCGAACTGAATATTTCAGCCAAACCTTTTTCATTATGAGTATCGACAATATGATGTTTATCGACCCCCACATTCACATGATCTCCAGAACAACCGACGATTACAAAGCGATGTATGAAGCGGGTGTTGTGGCCGTCATTGAACCCGCTTTCTGGCTTGGCCAGCCCAGAACAAATCCCGGTTCCATGCTTGATTATTTTAGTATGATCGTTGGCTGGGAGCGTTTCAGGGCCAGTCAGTTTGGCATTCAGCATTACTGCACAATTGGGTTAAACTCTAAAGAGGCCAACAACGAAAAACTTGCCGAAGAGACCATGGAGCTGCTCCCCCGGTATGCGAGTAAGGAAGGCGTGGTGGCGATTGGAGAAATCGGGTATGATGACATGACCGACCTGGAAGATCGATATTTCCGAAAACAGGTAGAACTCGCCAAAAAGATGGATATGCTGGTTTTGATACATACTCCCCATCGAAATAAGAAACAAGGGACACTTAAAAGCATGGATGTTTGTGAAGAGCACGGACTGGATCCCTCAAAAGTGATTATTGATCACAATAACGAGGAGACCATAAAAGATGTGCTGGAACGCGGATACTGGACGGCATTCACCATTTATCCCGGCACAAAAATGGGTAACGAACGTATGGTGGAAATTGTGAAGGAGTACGGCACAGAGCGTATTTTTATCGATAGTGCGGCGGACTGGGGCCACAGCGATCCGCTTGGAGTTCCTAAAACTGCAAAATTAATGCTGCAGCGAGGAATTTCAGAGGATGACGTGAAAAAAGTATGCTATCAAAATGCACTTGATGCCTATAGCCAGAGCGGACAAATGAATGAGAACGACTGGCTGAACCGTTCAAAAATTGATCAGCGGAAAACGTTTAGCGGCAATACGGTTCTTCGCGGCGGTTATAAGCCATATATTGAAGATGAAGATGACGCTAAAAATGATATTATCATTGAATAAACCGCATTTTAACGAATAATACTTCTCATTGAACCGATCAAATAAAACGGCTCAGAGCCCATTTTCAGTTAAACTACGTGCATCGCTTGAGCTGATGCGTCCGCCCAACATCGTCACAGCTTTTGCGGATATCCTCGCCGGGGCAGCGGCGGCGGCGGGTGTTTCGATGGTTTTCACCGGAGGAGAACTATTTCAGCAGAGTGAACTGCTCTGGCTGCTGCTTTCAACATTTGGTCTTTATGGTGGCGGGGTTGTATTTAATGATGTTTTTGATGCCCGCCTGGATGCAGATGAACGACCCGAGCGGCCCATCCCAAGTGGAAGAGTATCCAAATCAATTGCTTCCATACTTGGCGCATCACTAATTATACTTGGAATTCTTTCCGCATTTATGGTCAACCAACCGGCCGGAATGCTTGCACTTCTGATCGCCGCCTGCGCACTCTATTACGATGCCCGGGCAAAACATTCTGTACTTTTCGGCCCTCTTTACATGGGACTGTGCCGGGGAGGAAATTTGATGCTTGGAGCCGCCATTTTACCGGGTACACTCACGATTTTGTGGCCGCTTATATTCATTCCTGTTGCATACATTGGAGCGATCACTCTGATTAGTCAGGGCGAAGTGAAGGGTGGCAGTAAAACTGCAGGATATCTTGCTGCAATAGTGGTGACGCTTATTTTTAGCACTCTGCTTCTGCTCGCAATCTATTTTCCATATAACTGGCTTACCGCCCTCCCCTTTGCAGTTCTTTTTGCCGGTGTGGTGATTCCGCCATTCTTTCTGGCGGCAAAGAATCCGAAGCCCGGAACCATCAAAAAAGCGGTTAAACGGGGTGTTTTATCGCTGATCATTTTAAACAGTGCCCTTGCAGCGGGATTTTCAGGTATATGGTTTGGATTGGGGATTCTGTTGCTGCTGCCAATTTCAATTGCATGTGCAAAGCTATTCGCAGTAACCTGAGATTTTTCAATCAACCTATGGTTGAAAGCCCGGGTTCGATTTGAAGGCTTGAAATACACATCTGCAGTGATGGGTGTCCATAATCGTTAGCCCGCAAAGACTGGCGGTAATGCATAGACTTCGTATAATGATCTTATCCATCATAAAACCCGGTTTTATTGACCGGCGTTTTCCGCTTCTTCCCGTTCCCTTGCTATCCGGTACTGTTCGCGTATCCATCGCCTCCACCGCTCACTTGAGGTTCGGTGCTCTTCAAAAGTTCGGTTAAACTCGTGTGTTCCCTCCGGCGTCGCCACCATAAACAGGTAATCATGCTCTTCAGGGTTGAGCACTGCGCGGATAGAAGCTTCATCCGGGTTGGTAATTGGTCCCGGCGGCAGTCCCGCGTGAATGTAGGTGTTGTAGGGGTGATCAAAACGGTAATCTTCAAACAAGATTCGTCTTCTCTCACCCAACGCATACAATACAGTTGGATCTGCCTGAAGCAGCATATTCCGGTTCAGTCGATTTATATATAACCCGCTGATTTTTGGTTTTTCATCGCTGTGTCTCGCTTCCCACTCCACAATTGAAGCCATAATCACGATTTCATTCAGATCAAAATCACTCTCGGCAATCTGTTGATCCAGCTGGTTTTCAATTCGCTGACTGAACTCCCTGTATATTCTCCTGACTACATTCTCGGGGTTACTGGTCCAGTACATTTGATACGTATTTGGCAGCATCCTTGCGAAAAGTTCTTCCCCGGTAAGGCCCAGTTCAAGGGCAATATCGGAGGTATCAGCAAACTGAGCTGCAATGGAAGCAGAATCTGCAAACAGCTGTCGTGATAATCTCTGTGAAAAGATGGGGATATCGATCCCGCTGTGCACAATTACATTGCCCGGATCCTGAATTCCTCTTGCGAGATTGGACAAAAATGTGTCATATGAAAGTTCATAGCCAATTTCGTATCGCCCCGGCCTGAAATTTCTCCATCCAAGAATTGATCCCGCCCAAAGAAGCTCTTCACGATCGATTTCAACACCGAGGGAATCAAATTTCGCGTGGAGTTGATCAAGGCCAATTCGTTCGTGGATATGCAGCACAACGGATTGCTCGGTATCAAGTGTTTGAGGTGAGTAGAGCCGGTTGTAGCGGGATGCGAAAACAAGTGCAAGAACGGTAATAAAAAGCAACAGCGCGAACAAAAATTCGCGCAGTGATGGATAACTCATAAATCAAATTTCAGCTTAAAAATAGATCCTTAAGATACGGCATATTCTTTTGTTGAAACAACAAGACCTTGCTGATTTAAACCGCATAATAGTTTCTTCTTTAGCATCCACTTAAAAGGTAGGGTTAAACCGGATCCAAAAGTAGGGTTCGGATTCAAAGTTATTCAGCGGCCACGCCACCTCCAGGCGAAGCACTCCGTTCCCGATTCCCACACCTGCATCGTGCTGAAAACGATTCAGGGTCGCTTCGCCAAAGCCGTTGAAAAGCCCCCCGTTGTTTTCAAGGTTTTCATTCTGCTGTACCCAACCGGAATCTAAAAACGCGAGAAAGTGCATGTTATAAGTTCTCAGCCAGCGACCTGTTGTAAGTCCAGGCGTACCAATTTTCAGCTCCATGTTGCTCAGAATAGATTGATTTCCTTTATAAAATTTATACGGTGTACCACGCAAACTTCCGATTCCGCCCAGGTAAGCCGCTTTAAAATCCGGAGCCGTTCCCGTAATCGATTCCGCCCGCAATCTCCAGTTCAAAACCGACCCTTCATCTATATTAAAATAGAGTTCAGTGCCGGCCCAGTATTTTGAATACCTGTAATCTGAGTCAGTTCGCCCGTTATCGGCCAGTTCAACACCCACAAATCCAGAAATGGTAAACTCTTCAGTCAGCAGAACATTTCTCGGATTAATCGAAAGGCTGAAGCTGTAGCTGTCGATATCAATTTCATCCGCATTGGCATCTATAGGCGGGTTTGGCCGGTATGTACTGGAATACCCGAAAAGAGAAAAGCTTGTCTCCTGCTCAAGGGACGAAAAACTATCTGCATTATAGGAAAATGCCGCTTCAAGGAGTCTGTTTGTCCTGTAAACCGCGTAGATTCCAAATCCGTCGGACCGGTAATAATCCAGATAATCGTAGGAGGCAAAAAGAGAAGTTATTGTATTTTCAATCAAACCTGTACGCCAGTAATCCTCAGTTCCGGTTGCCCGGTGAAATTCAGCTCCAAGCATAAACCGTTCGCTCTCACCGAACAGCCGTTCAAGGCCAAAAGCGTATTCTACATTACCTGATGCGGTTCCTATTCCAAGAAATCCATGCGGCTGAATTTCAGGGATGGTCAAAAATGAACTGCGCCGATACCACTGCATCCGTTCTTTTTTGATTGAAATAAAAAGCCCGTTCACCCGGTTAAAATGAACCGCCGGCAGATTGGGATACTGGCTGTAAAGCGAATTACTGTAGTATGGACCCGCTTCAAATCCGCCTCCAAGATCAAGACCGGTCGATGCCAGGTACCTTGCATTTCGTTCAATCTCTGTTTCATCAAATTCAAATGCCGGGTCTTCCAGCAGTTCTTCGATTGACGGGCCAAATATTACGGAACGGCGAAATGGTTCCTCGGCCTCTTCTTCTCCTGTTTCTTCCCCGGTTTGCTGTGCATATACGTTTTGCGTGATCGGTACAAAGAGGATGAACAGTAAAAGGAATATCCAGAAACTGTTGTAATTGTATCTCATCAGTATTTTGTCTTAAAAATTTCGATCAAATTTTGGATGTGATCATGTAACGATACTCCAATCAGATTCGCGCCTTTTTCAATGTCCTTTCTTGGAACATTCTCGGCAAACCGCCTGTCTTTAAGTTTTTTAGTTACAGAACGAACTTTCATATCCGAAAATTTATTGGGCCGCATCAGGGAAACGGCATGCATAAAGCCACTGAGTTCATCACAAGCAAACAGATACCGTTCCATTTCTGTTTCTGGTTCCCGGCCTGTTCGTTCCGGCGCATGTGATTCAATAGCTTCAATAATTTCGGTGGAATATCCATTTTCTGGAAGGATATTTTCAGTGGCTTTCTTCGGGTGCTCATTTGGAAATTTTTCCCAGTCAAGATCATGCAAAAGCCCTGCCGTCCACCAGATGTCTCTAACATTAGCTGGCTTTTCAAGTTTTTGAGCATACCCCTCCATGGCATCAGCAACCATGTGGCAGTGCAATCGAAGGCTATCGGATACTACCCATTGATTCAACAGATTCTCGGATTTTTGCCTCGTGTTCACCATCTATTCTATATCCTGCAAAATTTGCAATGCCTGTTTTCGATTGTATTCAAAACTAAACGTTTTATAATTGATCATGTCCACGATTGTTCCAACCCCGCAAAAGCCAATTGTAACTATATAAAGCAGTCCAATACCGATATGACCAACAAAAAACCTGTGTATGCCGGCAATACCGAAAAACCCTAGCATAGCAAGGATCAAAAACAACAGCGGGTCTTTTCTCCTGGCACGATAACTCGCCTTAAACACCTCAAACTGCTCTTCGTCTAAATCTTTAACAGAGTTATACACATACTGTAATTCTTCTCCTTCCAGTTCGGGAAAGTGTTTCAATGCGTTTTTCATCAGCAGTTAAATAAAGTGCGGTTTCTGTTATGGATTGATATGATTCGATATAGTATAATCGCCACTGCGGGAATTCCGGCCGGGTGCATTTTGAATGATGATATGATTTCACCCCGAAAGAACAGTGAAACGGACCGGCCAAATCCTTCCCCGGGACAGAACGAAATTCCCAGGTAATTGTATACACATAGAGACGTGCCGTCTGCTGCAGGATTGATAGCCGCCATTAGTATCAAGCCGGTCAGCAGTGCAACCCATTCAAAATGTAAAAAAAAGATTCGTTGGAATGATATGGTGAAACTCATAGTATAGATGATATCAAGATCACACAATTATTAATGTACACTATCAAACGTTACGAAGGATGTACAGAATGTTACATTTTGTAATAAGAAAATTCCAAATCACGGTGAATCGGATACATAATTTACGCATGCAGAAGATAAAAGTTCTATTTCTACTCCTACCTCTTTTTCTATTCATAAGCGCAGGAGAAGCTTTCACACAAGTCGTTTCTGATACACTCCGGGCTGACCTGGAAGAAATCAAAATTGAAGCAACGTACTCCCCTATTTCTATCGGCAGTGCGCCAATGGCATTGAGCTACCGGCTGCGTAACCTTGATGATATCACAGCCAGGCCCGGTGCCACTATGGACGAGCTTACGTTCAGTATGCCCGGGATCGTGATCCAGAATCGCGAAAATTACGCTCTGGGTGAACGGATGACAATACGCGGACTCGGTTGGCGATCGCCCTTCGGTGTGCGTGGAGTGCAGGTTTTGATGGATGATCTTCCGCTTACGGTCGCTGACGGGCAAACCATTATGAACATGATCGACCCGGCCATGGTGCAGCGGGTTGAACTTCTGCGCGGCCCATCAGCTACATTCTGGGGAAATTCAAGCGGCGGAGTGCTCTACCTTTCTACAGTTCCGCCAACAGATGCCCCCATGCTTCAGTACCGGGGATATGCAGGCAGCCACGAAACAGTGAAGCAGGAGTTAAGATTCAATTACAGTGAGAACGGCACGCAGCTGTACGGATATGCAACTTACTTCGACACAGATGGATACCGGGATCACAGTGCAGCCCGCTTATTCCGGGGAAGTATTGGAGCTCAACATCAAATCAGCAACAGCGGGCGATTATCATTTAGCGCCAATTACACCTCCATGCCGAAAGCGCAGCATCCCGGGGCACTAACGGATGAAATGCTTGAAGAGAGTCCGCAGGCAGCGCGCGAAAATTTTGTAAACAGCAGTGCGGGTAAGCAATTTGACCAAGCCATGGCCGGAACATCTTATCTGCATGATTTCAATACGGGCGTGATGGAATTATCGGTTCATGGCACCTACAGAGATCTGCAAAATCCGCTCCCCTTTGGATATATCGGCCTTGAACGCTACGCTGGTGGTGCAAGGGGAACCTATTCGTTCAATAATCTTCCCTTTGAACTCGACAGTGGTTTTGAATGGAAGATACAGCAAGATGACAGGTTCGAAACAGATAACATCAATGGAGAACGCGGTGATGAAATCAGCGTTGAACAGACTGAAACTGTATCAAACCAGGCGCTGTTTCTTCGTTCCTCTGTGCCCCTTACTTCATCATTAACATTCAGTGCTGGAATTCGTGCAGACTGGATCCGGTTTGAAGGGGAAGACGGTCTTGGCGATGATCTTGAAGGCGAACGGGATTTCTTTGCGCTGAATCCCAGCGCCGGGCTGATCTACCGTTTTGGAAATTCCCAGCTTTTTGCAAATTTCAGCACCTCATTTGAGTCCCCTACCACAACTGAACTGGTCAACCGACCCGAAGGCGGCAACGGATTTAATCAAAACGTCGATCCCGAACGCGCAATCAGCCTCGAAACCGGGTTTAGAGGCTCCATTCCGGCAATCAACGCCGATTATGATGTAACGGCTTACCGCATGCAGGTCAGAGATCTGCTGCTTGGATTTCAGACAGAAACGGATGGTCCCGTATTTTTCAGAAATGAAGGTAAAACCGATCACTACGGCATTGAAACATCTATCCGTTTTTCAACACATCCGATCTATTCTCTGGAATTGATGGCGAATGTTCTTCGTGCCGTTTTTAATGGCGGAGAGTACGACGGCAATGATCTTCCCGGTGTTCCCACATTCCGAAGCGGTGCAATTCTTACCCTTCGACCCGGATCGCAAATTTTCACTATCGATTCGCGCTATACCGACCGCTATGCGGCTAACAGCGTGAACAGCAGCCTGACCGACAGCTACCTGGTCACGGATCTTAGATGGACTATAACTCCGATATCGCTCGGATCAAATGCATCTGTCAAACCATTTCTGAATGTGATGAATATCACCAACTCACGGTATGCTTCTTCCGTGAACATTGATGCATTCGGCGGCTTCTTTTTCGAACCGGGCATTGCACGCTCTTTTAATGCCGGAATTCAGATCAACTTTATGTAAATCAAATCATAACAAATTCCGGTTCTGTTTTGATATATGTGGATTAACATGCCGTTTAATGAATCCTATCTCCCTACCGATAATACATTGATCGCTGATAGGTAAAATTGAGTTTAAGACATCAGATTGTGCCTTTTACTTGAAAATATTTGTAACAAAAGGGTGCCGGAATACTCTTGTATACAAGGGGATCTGGGTGTTGCTCAAACGTTTTTAAATTCAGCAGATTCCAGTTAAAACCTGAACTTTGAACCGGTAAAAGGTCTGCCTATCAGACACAATCACACATGTTGAAGCATATCTTCTTAATTATTGTATTGATTTGCTGTTACTTTCTCTGGGAGCAGCGGCCTGTTCGTTACGGGGGTGGCATAATTGTGGAATCGAAGCCGATGGTGACCCACATTGCATTTCCAAATTCCATCGAGACTGATAATTACATCATTACACCTCGTTACCAGATAGAAGGTAAAGTTCGGGTTATTGCAAACAAACGTTACTGGTTTGACGATATGCGCCATGTATCTTCCGTAGATCTTCTACTTGCCTGGGACCGCATGTCTGATGAAGATCTTCTCAGGCGAATGCTTGTAAAAATTGATGACCGCTCCTATCACGTTCAGATGACCAAACCTCCGTTTCAGCGCGGCAATATCCATGATAACCTGATAATGGCGCACACCATACCTGCAACCGAACGAATCCAGGACAAACTGAAATCGATCCGGCGCGGACAGTTGATTCACTTCACCGGATATATTGTTGATATAGAAAACCGAATTGGAAATGAGTGGATTTCTCCTGTGCGTGATCACTGGCCACAGCAGCGTTCATCTCAATGGGTATGGTTTGAAGATCTTGAAATTATTGAAGATCCTGTAAAATGATCCCTGCGTTCTCTTTGCTAAAAATTCCTGTTTTACTCGCAAATAATAACCCTGATAAAAACACCTACGCAATAAGTCTTATCAATTTTTGCATTGTTTATTGCTAAAAAGTTTTTTACAAACTATTTTAGGCGCGATGGTTTTGATATAATTTATTATAATCAAGCTGTTGTAAACTATCACTGGGAACTAAGATGGGAATAAAATGGAAGAAGTTAGAGAAATAGGAACAGTCAAATGGTTTCATAATGGGAAAGGATACGGCTTTATCACTCGGGAAGATGGTGAAGATGTATTTGTACACTATTCAGAAATTCAATCCGACGGTTTTAGAAAACTGGCAGAAGGTCAAAAAGTTGAGTTCACAATTGCAGAGGGTGATAAAGGCCTACAGGCCAGAGAAGTCATTGAACTGCAGTAATTCTCACCTATAAAAGGGAACACCTTTTAGGTGTTCCCTATAATGAAGTTTATGCAGTGGCTAAAACAAATTGTTATTGATCTGTTTGCAATTATAGTCATTGCATTAGCAGTATTTTACGAGTCTAATTATCTCGCCTACGTTGTATATACGTATACAGTCCTGATGGTCATTGCCAGATTTTTATCCCTGGTAAGCGAGAATTTCAGTGC
The DNA here is from genome assembly GCF_003390325.1 of Rhodohalobacter sp. SW132. NCBI lineage: Bacteria > Pseudomonadati > Balneolota > Balneolia > Balneolales > Balneolaceae > Rhodohalobacter > Rhodohalobacter sp. SW132. Next base: position 87,032 of record NZ_QUOK01000003.1, read on the forward strand.
AATCACCAAAAAGAAAGTTTCAGAAGCCCCCCGGATTGTCTATCACATAATCTACTGTATCAATGTTCTGATATTGGGGATTGGCGGCTGGTATGTCACTGCAGGTGGCTGGATTTTTATCTGGGCTGCCGCTGCTATTGTAGACAAACGGTCATTTTGAAAAGCTTCGAAAGATCAACATATCGCCATATTTCGAACGCTCTTATCTTAGTTTTTCTCCTGTTGGGATGCGGCTCTTCACTCCTCTATGCCCAATCTGAAACGATCTCTGACACTGCAGATCACAATTCTTCAAAAATTGGTGTATCGGCTGTTTATTCACCTAACAGTTTTGCGGCATGGGGGAAAATCAAAAATAGCCAGTCATATTCTATTAAGGGACAAGTTTGGTTTACCGAGTATGAATTTCGAAACTTCAGAACAAGGTTTGGCAGTGAAATCATTATTACCCAGCACCTGGAATATCCGCTGAACGGGATTGACGGTCCGCGGGATCAGCGGCTCGGTTTTGGTTTGATACCAGTCAAATTTATGATACCAATGGGTACCTCCACCGTTCGGCCAATTACATTCTTTTCTGCCGGTTTGCTGTTTCTTAATGAAAAACTTCCCGCTGCCGACGGTGCATCATTAAACTATCTCCTCAATCTGGGTACCGGTTTGGAAATTACACTGACAGAGCGGCTCGACGTTCAAATCGGGTACAGTCTACAACATCTATCCAACGCAAACTCAGCAGGAGTTAATCCCGGAATCGATTACCACAATTTCTTTTTTACTGTCGTACTCTGATCTGGCTTTTAATCATAAGTGGTTTAATTCCCCGACCCTCTTCTGGGTCGGAAAAGATAAAAGTCCCCCTTTGAAGGGGGAAGCGAACGGAGTGAGCTGGGGGATGATCCAGTAGGCGTTGATCCAAGCAAATTAACAATTTTTATGGGCTCAAAACTCTACAAGTCATCCCCCATTGCCCCCTTCGAAGGGGGACACTCCAAAAGTAAGCTTTGTATTGACCAAAAAGTTAAGGGTTCTTAGTTGATACCTCGCGGGCTCTGCCCGAGGTAGTTCATTTACACAAGGCTATAAAATGGTATAGATCATGATCAGGGCAATAATAATGGCCAGGACAGAGAAAGCCACCTGCCTGCGATCCTGGGTCATTTTCTCTCCTAATTTTACTCCGAAAAACCCGCCGATGAATGCCCCGATAATCAAAGGGAACCCCGTACCAAAATCAACGAACCCAAGAGTAAAACCGGTTGCCCCGGCTACCTGCCCGGAAAGAAGTGCAAATTGAAGCCAGCCGGAGAGTGAAATCACGAGAACCGCAAGTGATGAAACACTGACCGCTTTTGAAATATTTATTTTATAAATCAGATTCAAAACCGGAACGACCACAACCCCGCCTCCTACTCCGGCCAGTGCCGCCACAAAACCGCCTCCTAAACCAGTTACTGCCGTTTTCTTAGTCCCAATCGCTGATGTTCGTTCGGTTACAATTTTTTCCGACTTACCCCTCCTGTAAAACATCCAGGCCACAAGAATCAAAAGACATGCAAAAAAGGTGACGAATATCTGTTCTGTATAGATCGCTGAGGTGGAAATCTGTTTACCAATAAAGACTCCTGCTGCCCCAAAAAGTCCCACTTTTATTCCCTCTCTGCCGAACATATTTTTCTGCTTAAGCTGCTGAATGGAACTGCTGGATGCTGCCGTAAATGTACAGAAAAGCGAGGTGCCAATTGTCCACGCTACGGGCTGCTCTACCCCAAGCGAAGTAAACAAAATAAAGAGCACGGGAGTAAAAAGTGTTCCGCCCCCAATGCCAAATACACCGGCGAGTATTCCGGTAAAAATTCCAATAACGATAAGAAGAAGGATCATTCGGAAATTTCGATTTTCCCGGTCATATATGTTACCGCCGGTCCGCCAATCCAGACTCTGTCATCCTTCAAAATCGTATCGAGTGTACCTCCGCGTTTCGATAGTTGTTTCGCTTTGAATTCCGTTTTTCCAAGTTTTTTACTCCAAAACGGCGTTAAAACCGTGTGGGCAGAACCTGTTACCGGATCTTCCGGAACTCCAACAGCCGGAGCAAAAAAACGGGAAACGAAATCGATGCCGCTCTCTTCGGCCTCAGCAGTAACAATCACCCCACGGACGTCCATCCGTTTTAAAATTTCAAGGTCGGGCTTCATTTTTTGAACCGTCTTCTCACTATCCACAAGAATCAAAAGGTCTACGTTCGTTCCGGTGTAGATGGGAATGCAGCCGATCGCTTCAGGCAGAAGTTTTGGAACAGATACCGGGCTGGGCGGCTGCGAGGGAAAATCGAGCCAGTAGAGGTTATCCTTCTTTTGAACATTTAACTCACCGCTGTGAGAATCAAAACGGATCTTTTCGCCGGAAAACCCAAGATGTTCAAACAGAACATGTGCCGAAGCCAGTGTTGCGTGCCCGCACAAATCAACCTCCGTTTCCGGTGTAAACCATCGAATTCCGTACCGATCTTCACTTTTTTTTACCAAAAAGGCTGTTTCAGACAGGTTATTTTCAGCCGCAATATGTTGCATATCCTCGCTATTCATCCACTTTTTTAGCGGAATAATTGCAGCCGGATTACCTTTGAAAAGCGTCTCTGTAAATGCATCAACCTGGTAAATGTCCATAGATGTCTTTGAAATTATGTGATTACTATCGGTTATTTATAAATGAAAATGATCCGTTTCGGAATAGAATATCCCGGTATTTGGTTTCCATTCACACTCGCAGAAGATACAAAACCTGAACCTTCCGAATCATACTTTTGCCTGCTTCATTGCAATTGCAGATGAATCCATAAATTCAGGTGAACACATTTCACATTATATCAAAAGATCCCGAACTTAGGGGAATGAGTCATATAATGCAGCTGCACCCATCCACAATTTCTAAAAAAATCGGGCTCGACCTGATTCTCGAACAGGCAAAATCACGTTCATACACCCCGTATGGACGTGAACGTCTTGATAAGCAGAAACCCTCCGGTGATACCGGCGAGATTAAACATCTGAACGAACTTGCATCCAACTGGATGGAAATTCTTCAGCGTGAGGGAAATCAGCCGCTCTTTCGGGTCAAAGATGTACGCCCCATTCTTGACGATAGCTATGCTGATGGCTCCATGTTGCCGCTTGATGCATTCGACATTGTGTATGATAATGCACGTCTTGCGCGAATCATCAAACAGTTTTTTAAAAATGATGAAATCCAGGCCCCGGCTGTTGATAAATACGTAAAACAGCTATTGACGCTCAAGTCTTTGGAAGATGAAATTCGCCGGGTGATTAGTGAAAATGGTGTGATGAGAGATGATGCCAGCCCGAAACTTCGGTCCATTCGCACGAAGATTAACCGAAGAAAAAGCCAGCTCAGGAAAACCATCAACCGCGTGATGAAAATTGCCCGCGAAAAAGGAATGAGTTCCGATGAAGGGCCAACCATTCGAAACGGACGGATGGTTATTCCGATACAGGCGGAGTACAAACGAAAAGTAGACGGTTTTGTTCACGATCTCTCCTCCTCCGGACAGACCGTATATGTTGAACCGGTTGAAGCGCTGCAGATCAACAACGATATCAGGGAATTTGAATCGGAAGAGAAACGCGAAATAGAGCGGATCATTCGTGACCTCACCACATCGGTACGCCAGAGTTCCGATGCGCTTCGGGCCAACATCCGTTATATCGGTCAGCTTGATGCACTTCACAGCAAAGTGGAGCTCGGCCTGAAATTAGACGGGGCGATCCCGCAGCTTTCTGATGACGGGGAACTGAACCTGATCAGCGCAAGAAACCCAAATCTTGTGTTGAAGAACAGCCTGACGGAAGAGTCGGAGCCGATCGTACCGCTCAATTTATCGCTGGAGTCAAACGAACTCGGGTTGATCATAACCGGACCCAACGCCGGGGGTAAATCAGTTGCAATGAAAACGGCCGGACTCCTCACATGCATGCATCAGATGGGATATCCAATTCCCGTTCAGCCCGACTCCACACTGCCGGTCTGTTCCGGCTTGTTTGTTGATGTGGGCGATGATCAGTCTATTGAAAATGACCTGAGTACGTTCTCTTCAAGGTTGCAGTGGATGCGTCATACGCTGGATCACGCCAAAGAAGGAGCATTGATACTGATTGATGAAGCCGGTACCGGAACCGATCCCGATGAAGGGGGCGCTCTTTTCCAGGCTTTTATTGAGCGGATGATTGAAAATGGAGCGCGGGTCATCGGCACCACTCATCACGGTTCTCTGAAAGTGTTTGCCCATGAACACCCCAATCTAATTAATGGTGCTATGGAATTTGACCAGAGTACCCTTTCCCCAACCTATCGCTTTCGCAAAGGTGTTCCCGGCAGCAGTTATGCATTTGAGATTGCCGACCGGATGAACCTTCACAAAAATGTGATGAAGCGGGCACGTGAACTGCTTGGAGATCAAAAAAACCGAATGGGTGAAATGCTTCTTTCACTCGAAAAACAGATCCAGGAAAATCAATCCGAGCATGATGAACTCCGTAATTTAAAAATTGAGGCGGAAATACGGGATGAAAAACTCAGCAAAAAACAACAGGAGTTCGACCGGGAAAAGAAAAAGATTCTGAATGATGCCTACAAAGAGGCGGACAGAATCATGCAGACTGCCAATCAACGAATTGAGGCAGCGGTTGAAAAAATTATTGCAGCCGGGAATGAGGATCGTGAGACGATCCGTGAGGCGAGGCGGGAGATCCAGGATACAAAAAAAGCTGTTCGGCGCGGTAAAGCGGATCTTGAAATTTCCATGGAAAGCAGTAAATCGTCAAAAATTCCGGAAGTGGGCGATTATGTAACTGTTGGAGAAGGCGGAACATCCGGCGAAGTTGTGGAGATATCCGGCAAACAAGTCACTATTCTTGTGAACGGGATGAAGATTAAATCAAAACTAAACAAAATCACACCTGCATCTCCACCCAAAAAGAAGAAAAAGCAGAGTACCCGAAGTTATGGCGGATCTGATAAAATTGACCTGAATGTAAAACCCCGCCTCGATATACGCGGCTATCGCGGAGATGCAGCCGTTAAAGAACTTATGCACTATATCGATAACGCCGTTGCCCGCGGAATGCAGCAGGTGGAAATCGTCCATGGAAAAGGTGACGGTATCCTGAAAAAACTCGTGCATGAACACCTCGAAAAGAGAAAAGAGATCAAAAAGTACAACCTCGCCCCATGGGAACAAGGTGGACCGGGATGCACGCTTGTGGAGCTGAAGTAGATTTCCTTTTTTGAATTAGTGCCGTGTGATCGATAATGTTGGTTAAAACCTGTCAGGTTTTTTGGGTTTATACTTCTTATCAAGGCTTTCATTCTTCAAACCTGACAGGATTAGGGTTGACATGACATAAGTATTCGGATGAGTCATCCATGAGTCAATTGATTGACCCAATGTGACTCGATTTTTCGAAAAACTCACCCGATGACGTGCCAGATTTTATTGAAGGCATTACACTAAAGCCACAGGTTTTCTTCAGTGTACGACTAACTCAAGATCTCTTTTTGGATCAGTTCCCCTATCGATGGCCAGCTCCCTTCCGCCTCAAAACCCGGCTCAATGGCCTTATCTACCAGCATTTGGGTAACACCGGCACTTCCTGAAATAATTACTTTTTCAGACAGGTTCAGGTTTGGGAAAGCCGTAACCGAACGGGTGACAGATGAGCGGTTATGAAATAAAATCACTTTTGGATCCTCATCCGAAAATTTCAGCCGATGCGATTTCAGCGTACCGGATTGCAGTTCCTTCTCGCGGCTAACGGTAAATTCTGCAACGGGCATTTGAAGTTCATGAAGCAAACCGGGCATCTCTTCAGCCTTTTCCTTGGACTTTGGATACAGAGTTTTCCCCTCTTTTGAAACCCTCAGCATAAACTCCATGATATCAATCGGGCGGGCATTCTCCCGGGGCATAATTGCAGGCACTCCGTTTTTTTCTAAGAATTGGGCAGCCGGTTTATCCATCACAAAATGGACGAGATTTTGTATGACATCCATCTGCTCATGTTCTTTCACCCATCGGATAAAATACTTCGCATTTCCGAGGCTTCCATACACAACGAATGTAAATGTATGGAGCAGTGCTTTCAGCGCGTCTGACTCCTCTCGCTGAATGAACGGTTCATATTGTTCGAGCGGTGTATGGGTGAAGAAATCCGGATTCTGATCTATCAACAGTTTTAGGTTTCCGCACATTTCAGATGGAGCTGTCACAAGAATATTTTTACTGCTCATAAAAAAGTTTAATTGTTTGTCCTGCATTTTTTTTGAAATGGAAAGAGGTTACAAACTCTCAATCAAAAGTTTTTCAGCATTGATTGGAGTTAGTAGTGTACGGTTATGAGTACGTTTTTGAATTAATGGGCTGCGTGGTAATTCCCGGTTCATTCAAATTTCAATGACTGATTTAAAAAGCGTACCCCACTCCCGCATAAATCCTGTAATCTTCCCCGGAAAAGCCGACTTCACCGCGGAAGATAAGATCGGGGCTAAATAGTGTCATTGCACCACCAACTCCCCACGTTCTTTTCCATTCGTCAAATAGTTCGTTTGAATCAAATTCAGAAAAAACGCGGCCGGTATCAAAAAACAGATGTGCACCTAACCGGATTTCATCGTCAAGAAAAGAAACGAGCCACTGCCGGAGTTCAGCCATGTAGAGCACGGAGCTGTCGCCCATAAAACGGTCCAGTGCAAACCCACGTAAGCCACGACTGCTTCCGAGTGCAGGAAGTTCCCAGAAGGGTGTATCACCAATGTTATGGCGTGCTGTAAAACGCTGCGCCAGAACGGTGTTTTCCAGCGGTGAAAGATAATAACTCAAATCAGCAAAAAGTTCATAAAACGAATAAGAACTGCCAAACAGTGAACTGCTTATATCAATACCGATTTCGTGTCGCTGACCGGATTTTGGGGCAAACTCATTTTCCCGGCTGTCAAAGAGCAGTCCGGCTCCCAGTGTATTTACCCATCCTGCATCAAAATGAGATGGCGGATCTGTATAAAAGCGAGTCTCTTCGCCATCTTCTGTAGCCGATGTGTACGATGTCTTAAGGCGCAGAGCGCCGTCAAGTGCCGATTCACCTGTAATATCAAACAGAGGTGTCCTGGCTTCAAAAGTAACAAGAGCATGCTGTTGATTTAAGTAGTAGAGCCCGTCATCCAAATCCTCTCGAGTGTAGAGTGTATTGTTTCCAATACCAAAATAACTGCGGATGGGGTTCAATTCCAGATCAACAATTGTTCGGTTCCGGATCGGGCGGCTGAACATTTCGATACGTTCATAATCAACCCGGGCGGCCCATTTTCCTTTTGTAGAACCCGTAACATCAACCATCATATTGGATAAAAAAGGACGTCTTGAATCTGCATAGTTGATTCGCTGGTAAACCCCGCCGCCGAAAAGTCCATAATCGGTCGTATAACCGACCAACGGAAAAATCGAATGCTGACTCCCCTGCCGATCGGTATCATCCATCAATTGTGCGGAAACCGGACTAAATAGGACAAATCCAATTAAAAAAACTGAAATACAGAGAATCAATCTCTTCAAAGGGCTCCTTCATTTTCAAGTGTTTCTATGGTTTGAACCGCGTGGCGTAAGTGGGGGATCACAATACTACCTCCCACTACCAGGGCAACGTTCATTGCATCGATAATTTCCTCTTTCGTTGAGCCGGAGGCAGCGCACTGCTCCAGGTGGTAATCGATACAGTCGTTGCAGCGCAAAACGGCTGATGCCACAAGCCCGAGAAGTTCTTTCGTTTGTGACGGGAGAGCACCATCGCGATATGTATTTGTATCCAAATTGAAAAACCGCTTAATTCCAAGGTGATCCAGGTCGAGAATTTTTTCATTCATTATCTGACGGGATTCTCTGAAATTTTGAAGATCACTTGACGGATTGGACATAATTTTAATCTCGTTTAATACTTAAGTTTATATCTTTGTAGATGCATCATCGTTAATGACTATTATTGCGTTGGCAACTGAGCAGTAAATCACTGCAAAACCAATGGTTTATTAGAAAGCTTTGAAATACCCATCAGTCCGCTCATACAGCGTGGAGACGGGTAGTATTGCAAAGCCCCCTATTTATGCAAAATAGAAAATGAATCAGGCACAATTGTGTTCCATTAAGTACAGTCAATTGTACACATGAAACAGAATTAGTTCCATAAGATAACAATTTCATCTCGTGTTTAGCAGACGGACTTCTTACAAACATCGGCTTGTCGCTATCGGGGATAGTATGGCACAGGGATTTAAAAACGGGGGAATCTATCGTACAGATCTCAGTTTTCCGGCCCTTCTTGCGCGAGCTTTTAAACCAAAAGTTGAATTCGAACGTCCCTCCTTCACAGCTCACACCGGTATTCCCATCAACATAGAAATGCTGGTTCGGGAAATGTCTGAAGAGTTCGGAGATGAAATTTCGTGGAATCAATACCTCAGTGCCGGAACGCATCTTTTTAAAACCCTGCGCAGAATAAAAAATCACTGGGAAGGTCAAAACAGATCCCTTCGAGTGGAACGAAATGCACCCTATCACAACCTGTCGGTGTGGGGATTTTCACTGAGTGATACCTGGCTGATAAATGAATCATACAGCCGGCAATTCATCGAAAATAACGCTCCCCGGTATACGGTATTCAGTGTTCTGCCGGATCATGCCATGCATATAACCGCGCGAATGGTTCTAAATCCTTCCTTTTCAGAAAAGTTTGAAGGTTATTCGATGATTGACAACGTAGAATGGCTCCAGAAAGATGGCGGAATTGAAAACCTGATCTGCTGTGTGGGACACAACAATATTGTGGGGGCAGTTACAAACCTGGAGCTCATTTACTCTGAAGAGCATGATCTGAATGCTCCGCATAATGAACGCACATGTACAGTTTTCCGTCCGGAACATTTTGAAGATGAACTTCGGATTCTGTATCAGAAAATCAGTAGAATTGGTGTAAATCGCGTGTTTTTACCCACACTTCCTTATTTGACAATCCCCCCTGCCATTCGTGGAGTAAATTCGGATAAAACGAAACCGAGAACCGGCTACTTTGACTACTACTCAAGGTTTTGGATCTGGGATGAGGATTTTGATCCCGACAAGCATCCGCATCTTACAAAAGAGCAAGCTATTACCCTGGATCAGCATATCGATCAGTATAACGCTATCATCCTGGAACTTGCGGATGAGTTTGGATTTCATGTAGTGCCCGTTGGGCGATATGTTCAGGCAGCGGCACGCCGGCGTATGGGTGCTGAAAATGTTCGCCCGTTTCCAGAACCATTCATTGAAGCTCTCAAAAAAAACCGTTCGACCTCCTACCTGGTTGACGAAGATGGACAACCCCGGATTTCCACCGATTACCTCAGGCTTGCGGATTCCTCAGGGAAGATTGACAGAGGTGGAATTTTTAGCCTCGACGGGCTGCATCCGTCCACTATCGGGTATGGGTTAATTGCGAATATATATAAGCAGTTTATGGAGAAAGAGGGTGTTCAATTTGATGGAAAAATAGACTGGGATTTTATCATTGAAAATGAAACCCTGGTAACCAACCCTCCACTACTGATGAATAACCTGAGACTTATGCTTCGGTTTTTAGCATTGAGCAGAGGAGAACGATTTACAAAAATCGGGCAAAATGTACTTCAGGAGGTTCTGGAGATGTTTTCATCCAGACCCACATTAGAAAAATAGGTCACTTTGGTTGGGCAGTTATGGTAATTCTGAAGATCTTGAGTCTTGCAAAACGAATCATCCATTGCGACATCAAATTTTTGGGCTGGATTAATAAGCACGAGAAATAGCATATCTTTCCCTTTCATAACTCACGGCTTCTTAGATATGGTATTTCTGAGGATCTTGAGTCTTGCAAAACAAAACACCCATTACGACATCAATTTTTGAACTGGATTCGTTGGCATGAGAAATACCATATCTTTCCTTTACACAACTAACAGCCTCTTAGATATGGTATTTCTGAAGATCTTGAGCCTTGCAAAACGAATCATCCATTGCGACATCTGGTTTTTGAACTGGATTCATTGGCATGAGAAATACCATATCTTTCCTTTTCATAACTCATAGCCTCTTAGATATGGTATTTCTGAAGGTCTTGAGTCTTGCAAAACGAATCATCCATTGTGACATCTGATTTTTGAACTGAATTAATTAGCATGAGAAATACCATATCTTTCCCTTTCATAACTCATAGCCTCTTAGATATGGTATTTCTGAAATCTTGAGCCTTGCAAAACGAATCATCCATTGCGACATCAAATTTTTGGGCTGGATTAATAAGCACGAGAAATACCATATCTCCAATTCCAGACACCTCCACTCAGCGTAGAGATTCCGCCAGCTGTAGTCCGTTTTTGATGCAGTCAGGTACCGAAATTCCGCCCCGATAGTTACCGGCCAGGTGGAGTCCCTCGTGCTTTTCCTCAAGCTCATCAAACATCTGTAACACCTCTCCATATCCAACCTGATACTGTGGTATAGCCTTGGGCCAGTAGATGTGATCTTTAAAAACAGCTTCGCCGCTGAGCCCTATCAGATCTTTTAAATCAGTCTCCGCCAGTTTTACCAGTTTTTCACTGCTCAGATTCGCTAATTTCGGCTGCCTTACCCCGCCAATAAAAACAGTTAAAAGATGGCATCCCTCAGGAGCCCGATTTTCAAACAGTGTGGATGTGAACAGTGCTCCTAAAACAGATCGATTTTCAATTTCGGGAACCAGGAAACCAAATCCATTTAACGGATGCCTTATTTGTTCTTTTTTATAACCGAGCAATAGTACTGAAATAGGCGGGTGATATACATTACGTGCCGTTTCAATCTCCAGCTTTGTAAAGGGAAAAAGTTCATCAGACCATTTATGCAGCGGGATAGTTGAAATGATATCTGAGTAGGGTCCGAAATCTCCATTTTGGGTATGAAGATTCCAACCTTGGTCCGTTTTTCTGATACTCTTGATTTCGCAATTCATAAAAGTGGTATCAAGGCGGGAAAAAAGGGTATCAGGCAGTTGCTGCATACCGTTTTTAAATGAGATCAATCGTCTTTTAACGGACGCTGTTTTGTTACGATTCATCATCCGGCGAACGGCGCCCATCAGAACAGAACCAGAAGACTGTTCAAGTTCATGTAGCAGCGGAAAACTATGTTTCAATGAAAGAACGGACGGATCACCCGCATGGATTCCGGCCACAAACGGATTTACGGCGTAATTTAGAATTTCGGTTCCAAATCGGCGCTCCACAAAATCAGCCAGCGATTCGTCATCCGGACCGCGTGAGGGAAAAGGCTCCCCGAGCAGGCGAAATTTTGCTTTTCCTGAAAATATCGGGGTTTTGATAAATGATTTAAGTGATGTCGGCAGCGGATGCATTTTGCCATTCCGTACTATAAATCGACGGGAAGCTTCCGGATTTGCCACACTGATTTCGTCAGTCAGTCCAAGCTCCATCAGGAACTCTTCAACTTCAGCATCTTTCAGCAAAAGAGTATTAGGTCCATATTCAAATTGCCATCCCTCCTCTTTTTGTGTCCGGATCGCTCCGCCGGCTACAGGTTTGCGATCAAATAGCTCAACTGTTTTTCCAATTATATTGAGTTTATATGCGGCAACCAGGCCTGTTATACCGGCTCCTAATACTGCTATCTTATTGTTGGCCATGATGATATTACGTTCTAAAGATCGGGTCAGCGACCTGCTATATTAATTTAGATTTATTCTAAATAACGTTGAACCTTAATGAATCCCGCCTTAAATTAGACTCGTTCTAAATAACTAACCCTGTTAAATTACATAATTGGTAAAAAGATACTATGAATCTGAATAAACAACTGAAAGTGATCCTGATTTTATGTTCGCTTTGTCTCACAGTTACAACTCTTTCAGCACAGGACAGAACCACGGCTGACCGTGATACTACAAACCATCTCGACAAAGTGGTGATGGATCGCGTTACTATTGTCGGTGCGCCGGTTTGGATGAATAAAATTCCGGGTGCAGCCACATATATCACAGCGGAACAGCTTCAGAAACAGAGCTATACTGATATCCACCGTGTTCTGCGGAATATCAGCGGAATTAACATTCAGGATGAAGATGGATACGGCCTTCGTCCCAATATCGGACTTCGTGGAGCCGGTGTGGAGCGAAGTTCAAAAGTGAATCTTATGGAAGATGGGGTATTGATTGCTCCTGCACCCTATTCTGCTCCGGCGGCGTATTATTTTCCTATGGTTCGCCGCATGAATACTGTGGAAGTTCGTAAAGGTTCGGCGCAGATCAAATATGGCCCCAACACCACCGGTGGTGCAATTAACCTGATTTCAACCCCAATTCCATCTGAATTTGGCGGTAATGCTGAAATGAGCATCGGTGAGAATAGTTCCAACAATCTGTATGCCAATGTTGGAGATTCATTCCAAAATTTCGGGTATATGATTGAGGGCATGCAGATTGGAACCGATGGTTTTAAAAATCTGGATGGCGGTGATAATACGGGTTTCGATATTCGCAACTTTGTAGGAAAGTTTATGGTCCGAACCAGTCCGGATGCGAGATATTATCAGCGGGCTGATTTCAAAGTGGGTTATTACGACGAGGTATCAAATGAAACGTATCTTGGACTTACCCGGGCTGATTTTGAAGAATCTCCATTTCGCCGTTATGCCGCTTCGCAAGCGGACCGCATGGATGCCGAACACCTGCAGTTTATGGCGCGACATTTCATACAGTTCTCAGAAAGACTGGATCTCACTACTACACTCTACAGAAATAATTTTTCGAGAGACTGGTATAAGCTGCAGACAATAAATGGATCATCCCCTGCAGGCGTTCTGCGTAACCCGGCACAAAACGAGGCTGCTTTGGATATCTTGCGCGGTGCAAACAGTGCTGATGATGCGCTTTCAGTACGCTCCAACAATCGCGAATATTTCTCTCAGGGTGTTGAAACTGTACTTTCCATGACTGCAGATATCGGAACGTTTCAAAATGATATTCAGCTTGGCGTGAGACTGCACCAGGATGAAGAAGACCGGTTCCAGTATGAAGATGGATACCGAATGGAGGAAGGAACTATGATTCTTACTTCACAGGGAACACCCGGAACTCAAGCGAACAGAGTAGGATCTGCAACCGCTCTTTCCGTTTTTCTGCAAGATAGAATAACGTTTAACCAATTTACCTTTACACCGGGTATTCGATACGAAAACATTCAGTTTGAAAATCGGAATTATGGATCTGCGGATCTCGACCGAACCGGAAGTGACCTATCCGTCAATGAATATTCGATCAATGTATTTGTCCCCGGAATTGGAGTTACCTACGATCTGTTAGACAACCTGACCCTCATCTCCGGAATTCATAAAGGATTTTCTCCACCGAGCCCGGGTTCATCAGCGGATACGCGTTCAGAGGAGAGTATTAACTATGAACTTGGATTTCGTTTCGCAGATGAGCGATACAACCTCGAAGTAATCGGATTCTTTAACGATTACAGCAACCTTCTTGGTTCAGATCTCGCAGCCGGAGGCGGTACAGGAACCACTGCCCAGTTCAATGCAGGTAAAGTAGAAGTTTCTGGCCTTGAAGTAGCCGCAGGCACCAACCTGATTCGTACCAACGACTCTGCGTTTTCCATTCCTGTAAACGTAAACTATACCTTTACAAACGCTACATTTAAAAATTCATTCGACAGTGATTTCAGCCCGTGGGGATCGGTAAACAGTGGTGATGAACTTCCATTCATTCCCTCCCATCAGTTCAATGCTTCAGCAGGACTGGATTACCGCCAATACAGCTTAAACCTGAATACCACCACCACAAGCCAGATGCGAACGGTTGCCGGACAGGGTACGATTCCAAACGATCAACGAACAGACAGATATTTCCTCGTAGATCTGAATACATCATACCAGGCATCAAACAATATCAATGTATTTGTAAATGTACGTAACCTGCTCGATGATACATATATCGTATCTGACAGGCCACACGGAGTTCGTCCCGGACTCCCAAGAATGTTTATGGGTGGATTGAAAATCACATTGTAAGATTATCTGATTCGTGTGATACGTCACTTTTTGTAGTATCGTGCCCAAGAATCAATGTAGGACAGTGGCTAAAATTCACTAAACACAAAAAGGGCGCGGCATTAGCAGCGCCCTTTTTTTATTTCTTTTTTTAATTACATGCAGCAGTGATTACCTTCTACTGAATCAATCAAATGTAGTAATGCAAATATCAATTTTGGGTTGCGGATGGCTTGGCTTTCCGCTTGCACAAGAGTTACTTGAAAGCGGATATAATGTAAAAGGATCAACCCGCTCAGATGAAAAATTCAGACTTCTTGAAGAAAATGGAGTTGAGGCGCATCGCCTGACCTTGCCAGAAGACCTGTCGGATTGCGGATCATCATCATCATCATTCTGGAAATCCAATACATTATTTTTGAACATCCCTCCCGGGAGAGGCACGGAAAATGTCGTGCAATCTTATACTGAAAAAATCGAATCCGTACGATCCGTTCTGGAATCCAAAAATTCTGATATTCAGCAGGTAATTTTTGCCAGCAGCACCTCAGTTTACCCTATGGAGGAAGGCTCCTTTACAGAAGAGATGACAGATATAAACAATACGAGCCGGCCTTCCGGAAAAGCTGTTCTCCGTGCGGAAGAGATCATTTGCAGTTCGGATCAGTTTGAAACCATTGTCCTCCGTTTTGGAGGATTATATGGCTACAGCCGCCATCCGGTTAAACAACTGTCTGGTCGTACCGGCATAAAATCTCCTTACAAACCGGTGAATCTTATTCATCAGCGGGACTGCATTCGAATCGTTCAGACGCTGTTGAAGAGTGAGATTAGCAGTGGAATCTATAACGCAGTTTCTGACGGCCACCCACCCCGAAAGACACTCTATCAGTCGGCTGCACGCCATTATGATGTTCCTGAACCCCAATTTGATGAGGAGAGTGATTCAATAAACCGGATTATTTTGAACGAAAAACTTAAAGAAGAGTTCGATTTCTCCTTCAACTATCCCAACCCGATGGATCACACTGCCTGAGGTTGATTTTTACTTTCGCCGGGGTATACAACAAGTATATCTTCTGCAATATTATGACCAAGTGTAACCGTTTTCCCATCCACAAGTAATTCAAGAGGACCATCGAACGGCTCTTTTTTTATTACCTTGACGTTTGATCCCGGGGTCAGGCCGTACGTATGAAGATAACGGAGCAGTTCAGGATCCTGATTTTTCACCCTTTTGACGATAATTTTTGTACTCTCATTAATTTCGGACAGCGGTTTGAGTCCAAGCCTCGGAATTTTTCCATCTTTAGAAGGGATAGGATCACCGTGCGGGTCAAACTTCGGGTCGTCCAGAAGTTCAGAAATTCTATCCTCGAACTGTTCCGAGATGTGATGCTCCAGTTTTTCAGCCTCGTCATGCACCTGATCCCAGGAGTAACCAAGCATCTCTGCAAGGTAAAGCTCAAGCAGGCGGTGATGCCGAATCATTTCGAGAGCGATTTTTTTACCTGATTCGGTTAGCTTGGTGCCGTAATAGGATTGATGCGTTGCCATTCCAAGTTCTGACAATCGCTTTACCATATTGGTTACCGAGGCATTGGCCACACCCATCTCACGGGCAAGTTCAGACGTGGGTACGCCCTTGCCATCGAGGTTTAGTTCAAGTTTGTAAATCGCTTTGAGGTAGTCTTCTACGGACTGACTTCTGCTCATGGAGGTAAATTTCGGGCTCGGTTTAACTAATTCCGGTTTCTGTACTCCTCGAAAGTATTCGATTCAAATGCATTTGTTCCAACGAAATACAGCAGATCTTCGAAAACATCGGCAGGAAGTAACCCCGGCTGCATTCCGAGCAGATCCCCATCCGGATTCATGAAGAATGTAGTTGGCAGACTTGAGCTGTTCAGCATAGCTGAAAATTCCCGCTCAGACATTTCATTGCCGAGATAGTTTACCAATTCTTCCGATTCGATATTGATCTTCACTAAGTAGTAGTGTTCGTTCACCGCTTCAATTACACCTGATTCTGTGTAAACTTCGTTGTGCATTCGTTCACAGTAGGGACACCATTCGGCATAGACATCGATCAGAACTTTTTTGTCATTCTGCCCCGCATATTCGAGAGCTCTGTCGAGTTCGGTGGGGTTCAGGGATTGGGCAGATGCCGAAACTGAATACAGCAGAAAGCCTGCAACTGCAATCAAAAAGATAATTTTATGTTTCATAGAAAATAAGATAATGAACTTCTTAAAAAATTTTACTGCTTCTTTATAACGATCGCCGTCATATCATCGTGTGGATCGGAACCCTCGGCAAATTTATACAGATCAGCGGCAATTGCGTTAAGAATTTCCTCAGCACTTCGCCTGGAGTGACGTTTAATCACACCATGCAGCCGTTTATCACCGTAGAACTTTCCGCGGGCATTGGTAGCCTCCACCACTCCATCGGTGAACAGCACAATGAGATCCCCCGATTTCAGAGAGATTTCTGTTTCTTGCATGTTTTTCCTGAAAATGCCGTCCGGTGCCATTCCAAGTCCGATTCCCGGCGGACGATGCTCCTTCAGAACGCCTTCCTCAGCAGAAAAGTGCAGAATGGGATTATGCCCCCCTCTCGAAAAACGAAAGGTGTTGCGGGTTGTATCGATCACACCAAATATGAGTGAGATAAACGTTCCCTTCCTTGCATTCTTCAGGAAGAGCTCATTAATTTTTGCAAGGATATCTACTGTTGAGCCGGAGCTGCTACAGAGTGCATGGAGCACACCTTTGGTAAAGGTCATATAAAAAGCTGCTTCGATTCCCTTGCCGCTCACATCCCCGATAGTAATCGCGTGTTTATCATCATCAATACCGATAAAATCGTAATAATCACCCCCGGTTTCGTATGCAGGTTTACAGATCGCGGCAAACTCCATTCCGTTTCCTACAGGCATTGTTTCAGGCAGGAACGACTGTTGTACTTTTCTGGCAATTTGAAGCTCCTGCTTTACCCGTTCATCTTTCTTTAAATCATTGATGTAATCGGGGACATACTCCGGCAGCTGATCGATTGGCTGTCCTCTGTAGAGGCCATATGCACCAATGCCGATCAGTATTACTGTAAACAATAGCGATACATAAAAAACCGAGCTGTCAGGTGAAGTTGCCATAACCCACCCCGAGGCACTCATCAGGTGCATACCAAGTAAAATGAGTGCAAGTAAAATGGTGAGATAATCTTCTTTTAAATAGATCCACCCGATCGCCAGGCCGACCAGCCCCCCAACCGTCATATCTACATACCACGGACCGATATTTACCGGCAGAAATCCGATCACAGCAGAAACAGTACCAACCAGCAGCACAATCCAGATGCCTTTTTTTGTGAACGCGCGGAGTTTCCCCACAAGAATCAGAAGCAGAGCCTGGGTGATAAACAGGAAAAGAAGAAGATTGATAATCAGTACTGAAACGGACGGCAGTATGGTACGATCTGATCGAAACTGTTCGGACACATTTAAATATCCATCCGGCATCATGTAAAAAATGAAACCGAATAGAATGATCATAATGTACGACCACGCTACTCCCCGAATGACCATTAATCCTACCGGGCGGTTGTATACTTTACCAAGCCGGATCAGGTCAAAAGTTCTCAATTTTTCCAGCCAGTTATCCCGCGTGATGGAATCGCCAACAGCAGTTGTTGTGAAAAAGAAAAGTGAACCGAGTGAAGCAAGGAAACCAAATTGGAAAAGATCCCAGAAAATAGTTTGCAGAGTAAACTCATCAAAAGTAAAAAAGATACTATAAATCCACTCCAGCAGCCCCACGAGCGGAAGTAAAAAACCTGCAAGTACAGCAATAAGCACGGCAAGTTTCGTATCAATAAGCCTCAGGCGAATACGCACAAAAAGAAGTACGAGAACCCAGATAGCAAAAAGAAGCGCGACTGTTGTTACAGTTCCGATCCGGATGTCGGAAATTGCGCTCTCATTTTCATCCGTTGTGAAATTGTAGCTCAAACTGAGCAGCGCTCCGGTTGGCAGCATCTCCATCGCGAGCACAATCTGATCAGAATCTCCACCTGTATATTCAACACGCGCAAGATCCACACCGTGATACACAATCGATTCGATATCGCTTAACGAAAAATAGTCAAGCGGCCATACCGTTTCATCAAGATGATACTCAGCAAGCCGGATGACATCCTCCCGTGAGAGTACAAATTGATTCTCACTTGTTCCCAATCCATTTCTTGAGCTGTTTATTTGAAAATGGAACTGATCAAATATGTTGCTATCTGTTCGATAAGACTGCAGCTGTCCGGCGTGTTCAGGAAATATTTCTTCCAGAAATGGAAGCTCCATCACTCTTGATGGAAATATGGCTTCGCTGTTATAAAGAGCTATAAATTCCCCAGATTCAGAAAGCACAACTTCAACTGTGCTGTCAACTGCATCACCCCCCATTAAAGCGCGAGACCGCTCATCTGCGGTTAAAACCTGCTGAGAGTGCCAATAGAAAGCCGGAGCTACAAAATAAGATTGTCTATCTTGTAATCGCACAATAATACTGTCATCTGCAGGATTTCGCTGCCGGGCCTCAAGAACCGAATTATTAGTTCTGAATGTTGTAAGTGCATCAGACGCCGTTGCGTAACCAAGCCTTGTAAGTTCTTGTGAAGAGATCGATTGAGCAGTATCCTCCCCCAGCGAGCCGTCAGCCGTCCCAAGCGGGTGAACAGAGCCGTAAAACCAATAAAAAAAACCGGCAGCCAGAAGCCCGATCACCACAAGGGTGATATCTCTTTTTGCCGTGTCCGTTTCCAGCATGAATGAGTGAATCTATCGTAGTGTTTCGTTTACATCCGGTAACAGTTCAGAACAATTTTTAACCAGACCTAAATTAGTTCGTAATAATGAGCTAAAATGTTGCAAAAAATTTACCATCTTCTTTTTTACTTCAGCCTGCAATTTAATCTTAATAGCATAGTATTCACAGAAAAATTTACGCCATGTGCCTGATTGTTTTTAGTTATAAAAATCATCCCAGATACCCCTTAATTTTAGCGGGAAACCGTGATGAATTTTACGAAAGACCCACTCAAAAAGCTCATTTCTGGGAGAATGAGCCAACTATCCTTGCAGGTAAAGATCTGAAAGCAGGCGGAACCTGGCTGGGACTATCAAAACGCGGAACACTTGCGGCGTTGACAAACTACAGAGATTTTAAAACTGCGCGGGAAAGCCATCAGTCCAGGGGGATTTTAATTCCCAGATTTTTGACAAATGATGAAAATCCGGAATCAACACTTCAGCGATTCCTTCAGCAAAGAGAGGATTTTGACGGATACAACCTGCTTGCCGGTTCTGTCAGCCGCCTCTATTACCTAACCAACATCCGCGGCATTTATCATCCTATAGAACCGGGAATTCACGGGCTGAGCAATGCATTCCTGGATACGCCCTGGCCTAAAGTAGAACATGCTAAGGCGATGTTCCGCGAGAGTATAAGCAGCGAAGAACCGGACAAAGAAGCGATCTTTAGAATGTTGAAAAATGATAAAAAATATCCTGCTGCTCACCTTCCGGATACAGGACTTTCGCCCGAAATGGAGAGAGCGGTATCCCCTCTATTTATTCGAACAAGTGATTACGGAACACGCTGTTCTACACTTCTTATGGTGGATACCAACCACAATGTCACTTTTATTGAGCGGACCTATCCTTCTGGCAGAGAAGAAAACATGTCTGAGGTAAGGTATGAGTTCAAAGCTGAACCCGGTGAATGATTCTTTTACGTAATCGTTCCTGATTATAATTCACGAAGACGTTCTCTGGCCCTCGACTTAAAATTGCCCTCAACATTTTGATCAACCGTAACGGTATAGTAGCTGCGCGCGTTATCGCGCTGCTGAAGGGCTTCTGATGTGAGGCCGGCGTAGTAGTTGGCAACACTGTAGTAAAGCCTCTCGGATCGATTTGGAAGGTTGTAGCCGTATTCTATAGATTTATTGAACGCTTCGAGCGCCTCTTCGAACCGATTCATCCTGTAAAGCGCCCTTCCTTCCCAGAACCGAAGTTCTTCGAGCAGAATATCTTCCCGCGGGTTATTCTTTTCTTTCCATTCGCTGATCGCACTCTCTACGGCTTCAAGCACCTCATTATTCCGGTTTTGATTGGCAAGCGTTCGCACGTAGAGCCTCCGGTAATAGCTATTATTCGGATAATCCTCAACCAGCCTGCTGAGGTAAATCATGGCAGCAGCGTAACGCTTCTCATAATTCAGTAAAATATTACCCATAAAATAAGAAGCCTCCGGTCGCGAAAAGATTCCGTCTGATGCTGCTATATCGATTTTATTTAACCCCTCTTTCCGGTCACCATCCGGTAAAAACCACGATACCGCCCGTACCACCGGGTATTCATCAGGAATGTAGGCTGCATAATACAACACCATCCCGCGAACAAATTCATTATCGATAAAATCGGGCTCAACCTCCATAAGCTGTTCGTAGGATACATAGGCTCTCCGGGCTGTTCGTACACTCGTAATCCAGCTGTCCCGGTTTGCATAATGTCGGGCGATGTAACCGTTGGCAAGCGCCCGGATTATCAGCGCATCGGGATGATTTCGTTCACGATTGAGCAGCCGCCCGGCTTCATACTCGCTTCTCTGCATCATCTCCATTAACTGGTCATCCAGCGAGTGGTCGTAAAGATCTTCGAGTACCTGCCACCACAGCTCCATGGCTTCCCACATTGACCAGATCGGGTGATCAGGATGCCTGTCTCTCCACGGCTGCATGATTTGGTGTGCCGCCTCGGTGTTCCGGTTGTACAGCGAGTCTATTGCTTCCACTGCACCGTTCTGGAATGATTCATCGTGTATCAGCACGGGAGTCTGGGACTGTGACTTTTCCGAAAGAGTCAGCAGCAGAACTACGGTAATCAGAATGGAGTACAAACGGTTCATACAGTATGTGCGTGAATTGTTCGTGTTGAGTTGAGTCATTCAGAACCCATCAGTGAACCGGCTATAAGCAAATCTGCGGCTACCTAAGGTGCTGAATGAACCATGTTTCAGTGGATTCAAGCAGATCCTCAAACGGTTCTGGTAAATTCTCATCTTCGAACGGATGAGAAACGCCAAACGTATGTCCGGTATTTTCAATTATCAGTAACTCTTTATCATCGGAAGGACAAGCCCGGAAAAGTTTTTTTGAATCTTTAACCGGTACAGATTCATCATCCTTGCCTGCAGCAAAAAGTACCGGAATATGAAGTTCTTTTACGCGCTTAATAGCCATTAATCTGTCGCTGTTTTCACGGGCATCATCATAAACAATCTTGTCAACCGGAAAGGTCTGTCCGGTTCTGCCGTTAACGATATCCGTGAATCCCTGGCTTTCCCAGTCACTGATCATCTCATCACTCCATCGTTTGTTATAGTCCGCAACTGCAGACCAGGTAACCAGGCATTGCACTTCGGTAAATTCAGCTGCTGCGGCAACTGCAGTATGTCCACCCCGGGAATGTCCGATCAACCCGATTTTGTCAGTATTCATCGTCACCTGCTCACTTTTCAACTGCCCCTTTTTCAGATGCTTGATTACGCTGCCAACATCCTCCAGGTCTGAAGTGAGAGTTTGTTTTCGAAAGAGTTCCGGCTCATCAAACTCAAGCATATTCTCGCCGACACCATTCTTAGACAAATTAAAGGAAACTACGCAAAATCCTTGTCTTGCAATAGTTTCGCATGCATCGGGAAAGGCTCCCCAGTCTTTAAATCCTTTGAACCCATGAAGGAATAAAATTACAGGAAATGATCGGCTTTGGGTGGTTACCGGTGAATAGAGGTCATAATGGATCGGAAGATTTTCTACAGAAGGTACAGATCCGGATTCTTTTTTTACGCTGCTATATTGCATTATTCAGGTTGGTTAAAGTCGAGTGTATCCAGTTTGACGAGTTTTCTCAGGTTGTTGATTTCATCTTTACGAAGGTAGCGCCAGCGTCCAACGTTGAGATCTTTTTCCTGGAGTCCGGCGTACTCAATCCGTTTCAGATTTTTAACATCTGCCCCGATATAGTCTACCATTCTTCGGATCAGGTGATTTCGCCCCTCAAAAACAGTTATGATGATAGAATCACCCCGAATTTTATCCCGAACTACGGAATCCGGTTTGGCAAACCCATCCTCCAGGTCCACTCCTTCCCGCAGCCTGATAATTTCCTCTTCTGTGAGTACGCGGTTTGGCTGAACGAGGTAGATTTTCCGCACCTTGTAACTGGGGTGCATCAGGCGATGGGCAAGATCACCATCATTTGTGAGCAGCAGCAGCCCCATAGTCTTTCTATCGAGCCGGCCAACAGGATACACCCGATGACCAGTGGCATCTTCAATGGTATCCATCACCGTGTTTCTGTCGCGCTCATCATCGGTAGTGGTAATGGTTCCGGAATTTTTATTAAGCAGAATGTAGGTAAACGGCTCAAGGGTTAATGTTTGACCGTCGACTACAATTGAATCGGTTTTCTTAACTTTTGTACCCAGCTCTGTCACCGTTTTTCCATTCACTTTTACCTTTCCGGCCGATACGTATTCATCCGCATCCCTGCGTGAACACAACCCCGCGTGAGCAATATATTTATTGATTCTCATCTCCTCTGCAATGTTTTGTTTTTGAGGAGCGGTTTTAGGAGCCTTCATCGAGCCTTCAGAACGGCGGGACTGGCGGCTTACTCCGGATTTCTTTTTACCCGATGGACGACGTTTCTTTTTAGAAAACGAATCTTCTTTTTCGCTGGAAGATGAAGGTCGGCTTGGTCTTTTTTTCTTATCGGTCATACTTCTGAATCTATAAAATCTGTTTAATAGTATTTAAAACGAGTGGACTTCGAAATTGCGTTCATCGAACCAATCATCTTTACCGTAGTCGGTATTAATAATTATACCACCCAACAGTGCTACGCGGACTCCTTTAAAGTGATCCCGGCTTTTTTCGAGTAATTTTTTTATCCTGCCGTCGATCTTCTCAAACATTCGGTCAGTTGCGGCGATGAGCGGATCATCACTCTCTGTAATTTCATCTGTATGTCTGCTCAGCTGATCCGTTAACAGCCATTGTTGATAATCTAATTCTTTATCGGGTTTCGGACTTTCGGCATTCTTTAAGGCACCCACAGCGCCAACAAGAGCCCCGCAGCAACTGGTTTCGATCCTCTGCCCTGTCCGAATTACTTTACCCGTATGATTCGACTCTGAAACCCCGATATGCGGACCGTAAATAATTATGGCTCCACCATCATCGGGAATATGCCCCGCAAATGCGTGGAATCCGGTCAGGCCTGCAAATGGAAATCCGGCAAGCCCTCCTATTTGAAACGGGTTGTCCAGGGCAACGTGGTCCCGGAAGTTGGTGGCGGATTGTATGATTTCATCACTGCAAACAGATGTAGCCAGTATGGTTTTTTTTAAATCAAATCCATGATCCTGCTGAAGAGTTTCGATCCGTATTTGAGTATACTTGTTTCCATTTTCTGCTTTCGGGTAGATGGATTGAATATCAGGCATTGTTACGATGCTTTTGTTCTTTGATTACTATTTAAAGTACCGGATAAGACGGTCAATTCTAAATATTGTAACTCCAATCAATTCAGGGAATTTCCCGGCTGATCTGTGAAAGTAAGATAGAATCTGCTACAGCACAACTCCATCAGTTTATGTGGATATACAGCAAATTTAATTGTCATTAGGTCTGCCATACAACTTGTCATTTCAGTGTTTCATCAACTTAAAATTATTATTGTTTGTGATACTTAAATAATTGAACTGCAGTATTTTAAATATTCATATTTGCAATCTATTTTATGCACCGTAAACTTCATCCGGATCGAAAGCCCGATCCTCAATCACGTATTCGAGTTCATCATTGCTGCCGTTTTTTACGGCCCTGTAAAAACAGCTCCTGTACCCGTTATGGCATGTGCCCTCGCCCTGTACTTGCACACGTAACTGAATTACATCCTGGTCGCAATCAACCAGCAGCTGCACTACTTTCTGTTCCCGTCCGGAGCTCTCTCCTTTCACCCACAATTTCTTCCGGCTTCGGCTGTAGTACGTTGCTTTGCCGGTCTTCAATGTCAGGCTCAGAGCCTCTTCATTCATCCAGGCAAACATTAAAACTTCCCGGGATGAAGCATCAGTTGTAATACACGGTATGAGTCCGTCTTCATTGAATTTTGGCAGAAGCCGGCTGCCAAGTTCAATCTCTTTTTTTGATTTGGTTTTCGGGCTATCAAAACGTTTTGATTTCATTGTTCTTCACTTTTGTTTCTGTCTGATGTTCGTTTCGGCACAGGATCATATCCCGAGGTTCCCCAGGGATGGCATTTACCGATGCGCCGCAACCCTAACCACACACCTTTGACCGCTCCCCACTCTTCAACGGCTTCGATCATATAATTGGAACATGTTGGGGTATGGAGGCAGTTCGACCCAAGCCATGGTGAAATGATAAGCTGATATGCTCGGACAAATTTAATTACAATCCACCGAATCGCCTGCCCGATAAATTCAATTACGGATTTTCGATCACCTGTTCTATTTGATTCGGATGTGTTCAAAACAACAGTTCAGTTGCCGGGGATACCATATTACGCACTTATAAGATCAGTTCGGCTTATAAATAATTCATTTATTTGGTATAAAGCCTCCCCTAAGATGGGAGGATACAGAGAGGTGTTTATCGTTTTTTTAAATTTCGATAAACATCCCCCCTCACCTCCCTTTTCGAGAGGCTGTGAGCAAATACTTAATCAAAGATATCGGCCCATTATTTTTACCACGAAGACGCAAAGTCACGAGGGTACACGAAGTATAACAAAATCAAATTACTAACCTTCGTGATTCTTCGTGTCATCGTGATTTCGTGGCCAAATAGAAGGAATTTTTTTAATGCTTGTTGATTTATTTTCTCACAGCCTATCCAAGGAAACTTTTATATTCATGATTTTATAATCGAACTCAGGTCGATATTATTCAATTTCATAGGTTGTTTTCCCGGTTTTCTCATCCTTTAGTGTGATACCGATCTCTTTCAGGTCGTCGCGGATTTTATCTGACAGTTTGAAATCTTTATTCACGCGCGCCTCAGCTCTTACCTCAATCAGCAGCTTCAGTAGATCGTCGGTTTTGCTGTTCTGTTGATCCGCTTCTGGTTCAAGTCCAAGCACATCGCTCACAAATGTGATAAACGTGGCTTTCATTCTCTGGAAAACCTCTTGCGAAATCGACTTATCATCAAGCTGACGATGATGTATGGCGTTAATTTTATTTACCATCTCAAAAAGCACAGCGAGTACCTGGGCAGTATTAAAATCATCACTCATTTTTTCATAACAGCCGTCGCAAAGCGTGTTGATTTCATCATCCAGCTCCCCTTTTTCGTCAGCACCTGTAAACGACAATTCCTGTATAAGCGAAAATGCTTTCATCATTTTGTGATATCCCTTCTCAGCCGCCTCCAGTGCTTCGTTTGAGAAATCAATTTTGCTTCTGTAGTGCGATTGCAGCATCAGAAAACGAGCCGCCATCGGGCTGTACTTACGGTTCAGGTACTCATGATCTCCCGAAAAGAGCTGATCCAGCGTAATAAAATTTCCGGCTGATTTACTCATCTTAGCGCCGTCGATCGTCACCATATTGTTATGGATCCAGTAGTTGGCCGGGTCGGTGCCGTGGGCACCGCGGCATTGCGCAATTTCTGCTTCGTGATGCGGAAATTGTAGGTCGAGCCCTCCCCCGTGGATGTCGAACTGTTCTCCAAGATATTTGGTGCTCATGGTCGTACACTCGATATGCCAGCCGGGAAATCCTTCGCCCCAGGGTGAATCCCATCTCATAATGTGTTCAGGAGATGCATTCTTCCAAAGCGCAAAATCATGCGGGCTTTTTTTATCCTCCATTCCTTCGGTATCGCGGCTTCCGGCCTGAAGGTCTTCCAGCACTTTACCCGATAGTTCTCCGTAGTTGTTTCCTTTGCGATACGCTTCGAGATCAAAATAGACGTTCCCATTCACTTCGTAGGCGAGGCCATTCTTTAGAATCTTCTCCACCAGCCTGATCTGCTCCGGAATATGTCCCGATGCTGTTGGCTCAATACTCGGCCGCAAGCAGTTCAGCGCATCAAGCCCTTTGTGGTACTGAATGGTGTAGTGCTGAACCACTTCCATCGGTTCCAGCTCTTCAAGGCGGGCTTTCTTTGCAATTTTATCCTCGCCGGTTCCCGCCTCTTCATTTTCGAGGTGACCCACATCCGTAATATTTCTCACATAACGGACTTTGTATCCCATCTGCCGCAGGTAGCGGTAAATCAGATCGAAAGTTATTCCGGCACGCGCGTGTCCCAGGTGGGGATCACCATATACCGTTGGCCCGCATACGTAGAGACCCACATGTGGAGGATTAATTGGTTTGAATGTCTCTTTCTTTCTGCTAAGTGAATTAAATAACCGGATAGGAAAGCGATCCTGTTCCTGCATGTTCATCATTTCTTTTGGCTTACATCTCTGTGTCTGTGCTGATGTAATCGATAAAACGTTGTTGTGTATCCTTTTCTTTGAAAGCTCCGCGATACTCCGTGGTTACCGTGCTGCTTGCACGGTCCTGGATACCGCGTGTAGACACGCAAAGGTGTTTACTTTCAATAAAAACTGCAACATCACCCGTTTCAAGAGAGGTTTCCAGTTCATCGGCAATCTGAAGGGTCAGTCGTTCCTGAACCTGCGGACGACGGGAGTAGTAATCAACCAGCCGATTGATTTTTGAGAGACCTATCACACTGCCGCTGCTTTTGTATGCCACGTGTGCTTTACCGAGAAACGGCAGAAAATGGTGTTCACAAAATGACGTTACGTTGATGTTCTTTACAACTACAAGGTCGCCATATTCGTATTTATTTCCGAATTTTTTGGCATCCGGGCGGTTTTTTGGATTCAATCCCTGGAAAATTTCCTTCACATACATTTTGGCTACCCTGCGGGGTGTGCCGCTCAGGCTTTCATCGGTAAGATCGAGTCCAAGAATCTGCATAATTTCACCAAAATGATTTTCAATTTTGGCGATTTTTTCATCATCACTCAGCAGGAATGCATCCTTGCGAAGTGGCGTCTGTACCGATGTTGCAATATGATCTTCACCTATATCGTCAATATCCTGAACAGAGTGGTTGTTTCCTGTTGAATCCAGTGTCTGCTTATCTTTATTCATCTACTTTTGTACTGCATTGCGTGTAGTTTTCAAACTGTAAAATTACGGCTTCCAACCGCCATTTCATAATCAGAGGAGTGATGCGATGTATGCGTTGGGTCATAACAGAGAACGGAGAATTCACCGGATGAAGCGGATTCATCCGGTGAAGATTTTTATCAAAAATACCTGTCAGCCATTAATGGCACGATCTTGATCAGCATTGCAATAAAAAAATCAGGTATCCAACTCCGAATTCGCCTAACACTTCATTCTGATTCACATTTCAGTGTCGTTTTTTAAATGTGTTGATTATACCACCGTCCAGCAAAGCAATTAGCTGACGATCGCTAAGTGTATGACCCGCCTTAAATTCAAAGCCTTTCGTTAAATTTGTGACGGTAACTTCATGTCCGCTTTTCATTTGATCGCGGATTCCTTCGACTTTCAGAGTATCTCCTTGTTCAATTTTATCATAGTCATCAGGGTTTTTGAACTCGAGGGGGGCAATCCCGAAGTTAATCAGGTTTTGCCAGCCGATCCGGGCATAGCTCTTTGCAATGACAGCACGCTGCCCGAGATATCTTGGCGCGATTGCCGCATGTTCACGGCTGGATCCCTGCGCATAATTATCCCCTGCAACAACAACGTGGCCGCCGTTTGTCTTTTTGGTTTCCATCGCGCGATCGTAAAATGACTCATCAATCACAGAGAAAGAGAATTTGCTGATTTCGGGGATGTTGCTTCTGAATGGCAGCACATCAGCCCCGGCGCGCAGAATTTCATCGGTCGAGACGTTATCCCCCATCTTAAGCAGAACAGATACCTCAAAATCACTGAATTCGCTAAAATCCGGCAGTGTAGAGATATTTGGTCCTTTTACGAGGTCTTTCTGCTCACCGTTTTTCGGCGGGGCGATCAGCATATCACGGTTGATGATCACTTCTTCCGGCTCAGAAAATTTCGGGTACTTCATATCATATAACTTCTCAAGATCTCTCGGATCGGTAATTTCGCCCGTCAGCGCCGAAGCGGCGGCTGTTTCCGGGCTGCAGAGATACACGGAATCCTCCTTTGTACCGGATCGATCAGGGAAATTACGCGGCACAGTCCGCAGGCTGTTACGTCCGGAAGCCGGGGCTTGCCCCATTCCAATACAGCCGTTACAGCCGGCCTGGTGGATTCGGGCTCCCGACTGCACAAGATGTAGCATAACGCCGTTCTTCACCATATTCTCGATAATCTGACGCGATGTGGGGTTAATATCAAAGCTCACCTCATCGCTGATGCGTTTCCCCTTCACAATTTCTGATGTCATCCAGAAATCGCGGTAGCTGGGATTTGCCGAGGACCCGATATAGGACTGATAAATTTCCCGGCCTTCCACTTCCCGTACAGGCACCACATTTCCGGGACTGCTCGGCAACGCGATTAGCGGTTCAACTTCATCCAGAACAATCTCTTCGTGCTCATCGTACGACGCGCCTTCATCCGGGAGAAGTTCCGTCCAGTCTTCTTCGCGCCCCTGCTCTTTCAGGAATCGCTTTACTTCACCATCCGATGGAAAAACCGTTGTCGTTGCACCCATTTCGGTGCCCATGTTCGCAATCACATGCCGGTCCATCGTGGAGAGCTGATCGAGACCCGGACCGTAGTATTCAATCACAAATCCGCGTGCGCCCTTAACGTCATATCTCCGGAGCATTTCGAGGACAACATCTTTGGCACTCACCCAGTCGGGCAGTTTGCCGGTCAGCTTCACCCCCAATACTTTCGGCATCTTCAGGTACATCGGTTCTCCGGCAATCGCAAAAGCCACGTCGAGGCCGCCAGCACCAAGAGCAAACATCCCCATGCATCCGGATGCGGGCGTGTGGCTGTCAGATCCGGCAAGAGTTTTTCCCGGCTTTGCAAAGTGTTCCGTATGAACAGGATGGCTAACCCCGTTCCCCGGCCGGCTATACCAGAGGCCGAATCGCTCTGCTGCAGATTTCAGAAAAAGATGATCATCCGGATTTTTGAAATCTGTTTGCAGCAGGTTGTGATCTACATACTGGCAGGATACATCCGTTTTAGCTTTGTCAAGATCCATCGCCTCAAGTTCGAGCATCACCAGTGTGCCGGTTGCATCCTGTGTAAGCGTCTGATCAATTTTTATCCCGATCTCTTCCCCTGCTTTCAGTTCACCATCCACAAGGTGAGATTCGATAAGCTTTTCAGTAACATTTAGCGGACGTCCCATAAAGTAAAGATTTGGTTAACTGTTTGCGTGTTATAGTAATAAGGTTATTTTTTTTCAAATAGTTCAGAACATTTTTAAATGACAGAGATTCTTTTAAAATGGACGAAACTGCCACCGGATTCCAGAACAAAGCAGGATACTTTTAGTGAGACTTGTAATGACCTTCTATATCAGTAAATGTAATCCAGCTATCATTTAACCCACATCTAAATGGAGTCTTGCGCCTTGCGGGTTAGGAATTTTCAACTATTTTTGCGTTTATAGGGTAATAGTAGATTTTAAAATATAATCTGCGACTATACTTAAATCATGACATACCGAGAACTTATAGATACTGTTGCCGATTCCAGGGATATCTCTAAAAAAGAGGCAAAAGAGATTATTGAAGGGATATTCGGAACTCTCACCGATGAGCTGGGCAATGGCCGGGGTGTATCTATTCCAGGACTTGGTACCTTTTCTGTTAATACACGAGACGCCCGAAAATCGTACAGTCCGCATCATGAAAAATATATGATGCTTCCTCCAAAACGGGTTGTGAATTTCTCCCCCTCGGCGGGCCTCAAGGAAACCGTAAAATTCCCGGAGCCCGACGATGAGTGAGAAGATCACTTTTAAGGAGCTCGTTGAAAAAATTTCAAAAAATACCCAACTAAGCGAGCAAAGAACCGACAGCTTTATTCATGAGCTGGTTGGGATCATTGAATCCGGTCTCGAAAAAGGGGAAAAGATTACGATCTCTGGATTTGGCAAGTTTGAACTACGGTTCATGGAGGAGCGAAAAGGCCGGAATCCGCAGACCGGGGACGAAATTACAATTCCGGCTCAGAATAAGGTTGTCTTTAAACCGTACAAAGCGCTCCGTGAGCATGTGAATCTTCCATTTAAAAACCTTCAGCCTCAGATTTTAGATTCACCTGATAAGCAGGAAAAAGAATCGGATCATACCGCACCTGTTGCCGCTGCATTATCTACTGTATCTGCAACTCAAAGCAAGAAAACCAAAGATGACCCGGCTGAAGCTGAGGAAAGTATTGAGGATCTCGTTCGGGAACGTCCTAGTCCTGTAAAGGGGAAAATCCCTAACCAATCCGTCCCGCCGAAACCTGTGCCTGAAAAAGTTTTAATAGAACAATCTTCAGATCAAAAAAAGGAACAACCGAAAAAACTCCCGCCGCCTGCTGCAAGCCCCAAAGAGCCTGACCGCGCTGTTCAGGAGTCAGGAAGGTTTCATTGGTCGTATGCAGCAGCATCCATTCTAATTCTTTTGGCCGTTTTTTTGATACTGTTCCTGATTTTTTCAAGACAGGAAACCACAACTCAAACCGAGCCCGAAATTGCAGGCCAGACGCCGCTTGAGCAGATTGAACAACCCGCTCCGCTCTCACCTGCTCCATCAGCAGTGGCGGATGAACCTGAAACTCCCGCAGTTGAAGAGGAATCGGCAGAGGCTGAACCCGCTGCCGACCACCGGGAATATTCCATTCAGGCTGGTGAATCACTCTGGTCAATCGCGGAGCAAACCTATGGAGATCCCTATCTCTGGCCGCTTATTTACGGTGAGAACCGGGATCAGCTATCAAATCCGAATCAGATCAGCAGCGGAAACAGCCTGTTAATACCTGAAATCGGAGATCCTGAAAATTTATCTGAAAACGAGGCAGTTTCAGTTGCAAGAGGATATCTCTCTGTGTATGATTGGGTAAGAGCCAACCAACCCGAGTCTGCCAGATATTATCTCTGGGCTGCCGGTTCCTACTCTCCTGAAGAGTTAGAGAGAGTATCAGACAGAGTAGATCAGCAAGACCTGACCTTCGCAACGCAACGATAATCAACATTAACTAACGCAGAGGTAAAGCTATGATTCGCCATATTGTAATGTGGAAACTGAAAGATGAAGCCGAGGGCGCACCAAAAGAGAAAAATGCCCAGAAATTAAAACTTATTCTCGAAGGGCTTCGAACCAATATTGATGAAATCAAGGCTGTTGAGGTTGGAATCCAAACCAATCCTGATGCGGAAGAAGCCCTTGATGTTGTGCTGATTTGTGACTTCGAAACCCTACTCGATTTTCAGATGTACACACGTAATCCTCATCACCAGAAAGCGGTGAATTTTATAGAATCCGTTGCAGAAAAACGGTATTTCGTTGATTATAAAATGGATTTATAATAAACGATTGACGGATGTAAAGTCTCAGCGAATTGTAAAAATGAATTGCTGCTCGATTTGAAAATACAAAAGGCGTCCTGATCTGATCAGGACGCCTTTTTTTGTATAGAAAGAGATGTATTTACATTGTCGAAATCAACCCTGCCCGGTTTTTCGCAGATTATGCTGAGTATACACTCGGAGTATCGCTTATATGTTCTCATTGGAGAGAATATTATCAGCGAAAATCAGCGAATCATCAGCGCAACTCTGCGTGAGTAAAGTATGGCAGACGTTTAATTCATCATACAATCATTCAATACCCGATTTACTCCTCTCCATCGAGTGTGGTCATAAATTCTACAAGGTCACGAAGCTGGTTCCGGGTCAGCAGATCGCCCATTGGAGGCATGGAAGACGGTGAGTTTGTACGCTCTTCAATTTGATTTTTGTCAATTGAACGTTGTTCACCGCTAACCAGGAGCACAATGGTTTCGTCTGTTTCTTCTTCAAGTGCACCACGTACGGTTTCGCCATCCTGAAGAGTTAACGTTACAACACCATACCCTGGTGCTACACTCGCAGAGGGGTTGACCAGGGATTGCAGCAGAAATTCACGGTTAAACCGGTTTCCAACATCGCTCAAGTCGGGCCCTACTTCAGCGCCGCTACCCGCCACAGCGTGACAGCGGATGCATTGCGCGGCAGCATCCTGGTAAAAAACCTGCCGCCCGGATTCAGCATCTCCGCCATAAAGGGTTTCAGTGAATCCGGCGATTGGATCATCCGCTGCCCTGATCGCGCGATACTCCAGTATTTTGTCGTTAAAGTCTTCTGTGCTGATTTCTTCAGCTGCCTGAATCAGTTCAAGATGTACTTCAGGCTCCAGTTCACCGGCTATAAGATCATCAAGCTGTTCATGGATAAAGGCACGGGTATCTTCATGATCCAGCGTTTCAAGTGTTCTTAAGGCTGTCTGTTTCTCATCCACAGATCCGTCATGGAATGCGGATATAAGCAGCGATACTTTCACGTCATCGGAAATATCGAGTGCGGGAATCATGGTGAGTGCATTCATACGGACGCGGCTTTCCTGATCCGTTAGGGCAATCCGGATCGCCTCATCAATTTCATTATACTCAAGATCACGAAGTCCGCGAACGGCTGCGATTCGAACATCAACCGAATCATCCCCTTCCAGCAGAGCGTAGATAGAAGGAGTAGCATCCGTATAGCGGAGCTCAGAGGCTGCTTCGATAGCAGCAATTCGGATATCGGATGAATCATCTGAAAGCAATCTTTCAGCTACAGATGCCAGGGCATTTCGCGCATCGTCGCCGCTGTTTGAAATTTGCCCGCGGTGCCGGCCGGTAACCCTGTCAAAGATAGAGGGCTCCTCCCAGTACTGTAGCGTATTTAATGCTTCAACGCGGAGATGCTCCGGATTGGATGATTCGGTTGCAAAGTCCGTCAGCCTTTCAGCATCCTCGGAACTGCCGCTGTAAAGCGATGCATTAATTGTCCGGCGAATGAGCGGCTCGTTATCAAACTGCCCGTCAGTGAGCAGCCGGGCCAGTTCGGGAATCGCATCTTCGATATAGTGATCATCACTGATCGCGCGTGCCGCATTGGTTACAATATATTCATCTTCATCTTCCAGAAAACGGACTATGCCGGAGCCCTGCAGTCGTTTCATTGCAATGACGGCTGCCACACGGACAGCACGTGATGAATGATCGGCCAGATCGGCCACTGAATCGGCATCATCAAAACGTGAAAGCGCGATTGCGCCAGCGTGACGCAGGTAAATATCTTCATCATCGTTATCAGCCAGCATAGCCACTATATCATCAAAAGATTCAGCAGCCTCCATCCGTCCGAGCGCTTCGGCTGCAAAAAACCGAACGCGGGGGTGCTCATCCTGCAGAAGTGGTGTCACCGCATCGGCGGCAGGTGAGTAACGCACATCACCCAGCCAGCGAGCCGCCTGGGCACGGATTTCGTAATCGTCATCTTTCAACAATTGAATAAGCGGCTCAACGGCGTCAGAACTACTTCGGCCGATCTGAGCCAGTCCCCAAATTCCGTGAATTCGTGCCAGCTGTTCACTGCTTGTTTCAATTGCTTGCAAAAGTGAATCTTCATCGCCTCTGTTAGCCAGTTCAAACTGCGCTTTTTGACGCACTCGCATATCCTGGTGACCCATCAGTTCAATCAGCCGGTCGGCGTTGTGATCGGAGAAATTTTCTCCTAAAAGATTTTTAGTTTCAACCCTGATCTCTGATTCAGCATCTTCGGGGGAGTCGAGTTTCCAGATTCTGCCTTCATCATTGATCGTCCAACCCTGAACCCAGTCCGTCATATAGAGCGCGCCATCCGGACCAAAATCGAGTCCAACGGCAAGGATTCCGCGGAGGGCTTCTTTTTCTTCATCCAGTTCAAACGAAGCTCCATTCTCTTTCAGGGTAAAAGAATAGATCGGAGAGTTCGCAACCGATCCGCGAAAGGACATCACAAAAAAGTGATCTTCATAGCTTTCGTTAAGCGCCGTTCCGGGATTGTAAGCCATCCCGGCAGGACCCGTATAAGACTCGGCAAGCGGGGGCAGAACGTGTGCCGCCTGATCATCCCAGTGCGGTATATAGTAGTCCTCATCCATCCATACTTTATATGAATTATTTTTTGGATCGGTGTATTTTCCAAACTGCCAGTTGATCCTCCAGCCGCTGTCCGATCCGTTTACCAGGTAAACGAGCCGCTCAAATTCCCCCGCATGATCGCCGTCATTATCGATCGTAATCAGGTTGCCGTATTTATCAAAAACAAATTCGTGAGTATTTCTAACTCCGGCTGCGAACACCTCAAAGTTGCTTCCGTCGGGATCAGAACGCAAAATCGCTCCCTGGTTGGGATAGTGCCACTCTTTGCCATCCTGGTCCTTCACACTGAATCCCATATCTCCGACTCCCCAGTAAACCCTGCCATCGGGACCGGTCGTCAGGCCCGACATTCCGTGCCCGCTAAACCCGATATGCACGTTATAACCATGACTGATGGATTCTTTCCAGTCACTCATTCCGTCATTATTTGTATCCCGAAGTCTCCACATATCGGGCCCAACGCCTACAAATACTTCATCGTTGAAGTGCAGAACGGCACCAGCCACATCGGTTACTTCATCGTGGAAATCACGGATAAATAGCTGCGCCTGGTCCGCCATGCCATCTCCATTGAGATCTTCCAATCTCCAGATCTCCTCCTTCATCACCGTAAGATCACGCCAGTCGTGTGATCCATCTTCGTTTCGGTCCGGCAGCCATGTGTTTTCATCACTGCGTTCAGGAGCCAGTTCGCTATGGAGAAATTCGCGGCGATCTTCAACGGTTTCCCATTTCATCGATTCGATGAGCCAGCTGCTGTCTACGTCCCGGATATCAAATTCTGAATTCCGGCTCCGTTTAGTGACCGTAACCCACGCTTTGCCCTCATCATCCATATGGATAGCTATGGGGTCACCCAGCAAATCTTTCGTAGCCCATAGTGAAATTTCAAGATCATCCGGAAGGTCCACTGAAATTTCTTCAAGACTTTCACGTGCCTCCGCTTGTGCTTCCTCCGCAGAAACGGTTCTGATTTCCGGTTCGGGGGGTTCTTCGCCGCAACCGCTTAAAAAAAGCAATGGTAGCGTTATCATTACGATTGAAAAAGATAGGGACTTAACGGAGATTCCTTTATTACAAAATGGTAGAGTATAACGAGCCAATATTCCGGTATTTTTGTTGAGTTGCTGATTGAATGCTAACTGCCGTGTGATGATAAATCTGAGCAGCCTGAAAGGTTAATTCATTGAAACACAGTTTAATGATATAACCAAATCAATATATTAAAAATATATATGAATCCTGCAGTTTCTATCCAACCGGGAACTTGCAAAATGATGTATAAGTTCTAGGGTGAAAAACTGTGCTCGTATTCAATCATAAGTGGTTTTATTCCCTGACCCTCAGGGCCGGAAAAAGATAAAAGTCCCCCTTTGAGAGACTGTGATAAAATACCTTGTCAAAAAATTGGTGTCTTTAGTTTTTTAACCGCAAGGGGCGCAAGCAGCCGCAGAGGTTATTTATTCGTATTCTTTACGCACTTCGCGCAACCTTGGCGGTTTATTTTTTATGTTATTATAAATCATTTTCTCACACCCTTTCATTCGTAGGCATTCATTATTTTTTAAGGTATGAAAGCCTGTATTGAAGCTCCCCTCCCTATCAAGTCCCGTTAGGGCGCGATAGGGAGGGGACGGGGGTGGGTCAGAAAGTCTGGGAGCTGAGAAAATGGCAGAAATCTTAGTTTTTTAAGTGCAATTTCTTTGAAAAACAATTTTCTCACACCCTCTCGAAGGGGGTAGCTTTGTATTGACCAAAAAGGTATGAGGTCCAAGTTGTTACCTCGTGGACTCTGCCCCGAGGTAGTTCATTTGACTACCCTGACAAAGTATTTTGGTATTAAGACCTCATCAGCCCATAATTTACTCTAATTACCGTATGCCTCAACCGATTCCCTCAAAATCTCCCAGGCTCGATCCACATCACGTATACCAATAATTTCCACGTTGAAATCCGAACCTTTATAATTTTCAAACCATGTTTCTATGATTGTTGAAACTCCCCGGAAATGTAGGTCCAGTTCCTCCATGTTGTTCACACGATTAAAATGAGAGTCTGTCGTAACTGCGATCAGTTTATCATCCTGCTCATCGTCGTCGATCATTTCAAGGACGCCGATAATTCGGGTTTCGACGATCTCTCCTCTTTCAATTGGCGCTCCCAGTACCAGCACGTCAATTGTATCTCCGTCACCAGCCAGGGTTCGGGGCACCATCCCATAATTGCCGGGGTATCCGATGTATTGAACCACCCGTGGTTCCCCATCCCGGTATTCCCATGCGATGTGACCACTCTCTTTCTCCACCTCCCATTTGGCATCAGTCCCCGCCGGAATTTCGATCACCACATTAACAAGTGAATCATTCGTGATCGGTTCGTAGCCCGAGATAAAATGATGTTCGCCCGCTACAGGATCAACTGAATGTGAGCTGCTTGTCTGTTCCTGTTCCTGCTGCTGTTGATTACACGAAAAAAAGAAGAGTAGATTTGTCAGTACAAATATTGTTTTCAGGGATGGGCGCGTAATCATAAATTTGTATTGGTGTTGAGTTTGAAATGTTGGCTGATCCATAAAAGGCTGAGTTTCCGTATTTCCAGTTCCGGGACTCAGCCTTTTTAATGAATTAATAACAGATTTTTGATGAAGCTCAATCTCCGGGATACCCGTCGAGATTGCTGATTTGATCGAGGTATGGCTCGATAGGTGACCAATCCTCAATATCAAGTTGACGAAGATCGAGATCTGCTCCGCCATTTTCTTCGGCTCCGGGTGTGGAATCGAGCAATGCTCCTTCGGCCATCAGTTCACCGAGAACGGTGATATCCGTAACGCCGGTATTCCGCATGTTGATTCTGTGGAGGGATGTCAGCTCGCGAATGGTTGTCATTCCTTCATTCCCAAACGGCACATTTCTCAGAATTGCGGTCTGCAGATTCTCATTTCCGGCAAGCGGACTGATATCCTCGAGGCCGGTCACCGTATTTGCGTTAAAATATGTCAGTGAAGTGTATCCTGAAATTGGTGAGATATCGGTGATTGCGGTATTGTTAAATCGAAGATACTCGATATTTTCAAGATCACTGATCGGCGACAAGTCCGTCACACTGGTGTAGCTAAGTCGAAGAAACGTGAGATTTTCTGCATACTGCAATCCTGTGAGGTTTGAAATATCACTAAGTTCACCTGAAAAGTCATCGCTTGCATCGATGTTCAGCTCTTCGAGAGTCAGCATCAGCTCTGGCGTGATATCTTCATCACTATCAATATCGAGGGCCAGCCGGATTTGAGCTTCAAGAAGCCCATCAGGAAACTCCACTAATTCAACTTCATCCGGATCATCGTCATCTGTTGGATCTACGAATACAGGATCATCACTTCCACAGCCTGTAAGAAGGATTGCCAGCATTAACATCAGAAGGCTTAACGTTTTGTAAGTATTTTGTTTCATCATTCGTTGATTAGATTATATTTGTAAAGGTTTGGTTGTGTGGTGGAATTCAACGCTTCGCTCAGCGTATAGTAGTTGTAGTCAAGATCAAAGCTGATCGCTTCGCCCTGCGGTTCTCCGGCATATGGTGCCTTTACCGGTGTTCGGGAGAGCATCTCGGTCATCGTTTCACCGGGAAGCCGTTCCCAGTAAAAAATCTCCACCCGGTTTTTAATCAGCACCCTTGATCCATCCCATGCGGATGTGCCTGCGGATGCCTGCCGAAAGGAGAATTCCCCGGCTTTGTAAATCGTATAGGTTTCATCAATCGGCTGAGGATAGGGAAGCGCATAAAGAACTGAGACAGCTCCTCTTTTTGTGACCAGAAAAATATCATTGGTGTACGGATCTACCAGCAGGCTCTCTGTATCTTTACTTCCATCGGGATATTGAAACCGGATTCGATCCACATCGATATCTGTCAGATGGATATTCTGGCCGCGGTGAGCTTCTTCGAACACGGGCTCCGGAAATCTGTAAATGCTGTATTCCGGACGCTTTTGATCGTTATCACCCACATCACCAACATAAATGTAGCTTTCACCCTCAACCGGACCGCCGGATACTTCCATATCTTCCCAGTCGAGATTTATAGTTCCGCCAATTTTGTATCGCGCAACGATTTCACCGGTGGATGCATCAAGCAGAAACAGGGTGTTTGTATGACCTGAATCATTGTGAGACCAAATCATACCGGGATTTTTCATACTCCATCCCAGACCTGAGGCTTCCGACATAGCAACGGTTCCCATTGTGTCCGGATACGGATCGTACAGATCGGTGACAGACATGCTGAATGTGCTGTAGTTTGTCGTGAACGGAGTGTGATTTTCCCAGTCGTAATTGTAGGGGAAATCATCGGTATCACTAATCAGATCATCACTGCTGCATCCAATAACAAGCAGAATTGTGATGCTTAAGAATGAGGTGAGATATTTCAAATTGTCCTTTTTAGAAAGAAAAAGCGGGCCTTTCAACGCCCGCTTTACGGTTAGATTAAATTAGTTGCTCCCGAATGCGCCGAAAAATTCAGACGGTGCAGGCGGATTGAAAGTCATTGTTCCATCCAGTGTAGTGTAGCTGTCGTGAACAAAATCGAAGTCAGTAAATCCGCCGGTGAGAGCCGGTGAGTCGGCCTGAAGGTGGAAATCCGCATCGGCCGGAATCGGGTCGATATTCAGGCGCAGCGGATCGGTACCGATTGTGCTGTTACCGCTAAATTCAAAATCTGACGGATCGTAGTTCACGAACATCGGATCATTTTCGCCCGGTTCGCCTGTAACGTCAGAATCAGGAATTGGAGTTCTTGGATCGTTGCCAATCAGCCCAACAGAAGAAGTGTTAGTTGATGGATAGAACTCATCAACAATCGTTTGAACGCTGCCATAGTACCAGTTGTATCCGTAGTTAATACGTGAGATATCAGGCTCATCTTCACCAGATACCAGTCTGAGGCCGAATCGTACGTTTACCTGCAGGTTATTATACACATCACCAAAGCCATCAGATTCATAGTTCAGTCCGGCACCGCGTCCTGGTTCTGCTCTTCGGAAACCTGAGTTCAGGATGGTATTATTGTAGAAGTTGGTATGAGCCCTGCCGCGTTCGCCCGGCCCGGTGTCAGCTGTTTTCAGGCAATTCGTAGCAACATTGTAGCAAAGGTTGAAAGCAAAGTCGCCGCTTGTTGCTGCTTTGATGTTTACCACATCGCCGCCGGTACCGCCAATCACTTCAAAAGTGTTATGGGTCATGAGAGTTTTACCGCCATTCGTACGAATCCCATCATCAGGGGTAAAAGCAATTCTTGAGTGCTGAAGTACAAATATACCGTCTTGTCGTTCACCATCTTCGCGCACAAAATAGATTGCGTAGCTGGCATCACCTGCGTCCAGTTCACCACCGCCGCCGGTTACAGGCTGTGCCATCGCGTTTTCTTCGCGGGTTGTTCCCCCGGCGTGCAGAATATCTGTGTACTGAATCACAAGATCGCCGGTAGTTATCGTTCCGATAACGCCGCCCCAAAGCTGACCAATTCCATTATTTTTGGGAGAGTTGATCAGATCATCAGATGCTGTAAGCGTTACACGCGCACCTTCTTCACCCAGAATGTAAAGTGAACCAAACACTTCAATAAACCAGGCTTCACCATTTTCTCCTTCCTGGAATTCAAGCGTTACACCTGCAGGAATGGTTACGGTTTCGCCCTCTGGCACATAAAGATCTCCGGTTACTTCATACAGTTCGGCCTCTTCGAAGGTGAGTTCTGTCATGTCTCCTGAAATACCGCTGGTCTCCTCAACAGGATCCCCGTTGTCTTCATCGCCGTTATCAATGTCAGGTCCTACTGAATTATCGTCACTGCAGGAAACAGCAGCAAAAGCAATAATCAAGGCCATCATCAAAGATGTTAAAAGATTTCGTTTTTTCATGTGTTGTCTGTTTGAATTATGAATTATGATTTTTGATTTGAGTTTTGCGTTAGCTGGATTGAAAGTTGTATCGAATGCCCACCCTGTAGGATTGCCCGAATAGATCCCGTCGCACAAACCCTACATTTGTTGGATCGGTTTGATAGGGATAGGGATCATCAGGCACGGCCAGCGGCTTATTCACATAAAGCTGGTATGGAGTGTTAAGCAGGTTATTTGCTTTCACAAAAAGAGTTAAGCCGCTGTTAAACCCTTTTTCGAGTGAGACATCCATCTGGGTCATCGGGCGCATATAGTGGTCTGCCTCATAAAACGGGGAAACAAAAGCGATACGCTCCCCTGTGTAATTAAATACAAGCTGGGCGTCGAACTGACGAGCCTGGTCTTTAAACAGCAAGCTAATATTCCCAACGTGGTCAGATTGTCCCTGCAGTGGACGGGTTTGATTGACCAGTGATCGGGACCAGTCCTGATTGATCACAATTTTGTTGGTTGTAATTTCTGACTGAGTAAATGTGTAGTTCATCCGAACCCCGAATCGGTTGAAATACTTTGTGAGATCGAACTCCACTCCAAAATTGACCGCATCATCAAAATTCTGCGGAAGGATACGGTTGGTTCTCGGGCTTTCTTCTGCGCTTTGAACCTGTGGAAAACCATATTCAATCGGGTCAATAATCCGCTTATAGAAAACACCGACTAATAACTGGTCTACGCTCGATGGAAAAAACTCATACCGCAGATCGGCGTTATGCCCGATGGATGGCTTCAGGTCAGCGTTACCGCGCTCACTATAAAATGAATCCCCGCCGCCGGCACTTCGAATCGTGGGTACAATCTCATAAAATCCAGGCCGGCTGATCGCTTTATAGTAGTTTGCTTTCACGTTGGTGCGATCCGATAGCGGAAGCTTCAAACTGAAGGATGGGAAAAGATTCAGATACTCCTGTTCCTGGCTCAGTTCCGTATCATTTGAGGCTGCAGAGAGAGGGTTGATTTCATAGGATTGGTATGTCTGTTCTGCGCGAACGCCCAATTGCAGCTGTGTGCCTGAAAAATTCAGAATTGAGGTGATGTAGGCACTGTAGATGTCTTCTGCTGCATCATATACAAGATTACTGCGATCTCCGCTGCCCCGCGGATTAGCCATTGAAGCAAAGGATACGTCTCCAAAATCGTCCCAGTCTGTGCCCCGAAACTGACCAAAAATCTGGGAATAGTTGTAGTAGTTGTAATAGTTATCCCGTTCCTTATTTCGGACAACACCTCCAAATTTCAACTTTGATCCACTGCTCAGAGCATCCAGGTTGTAGGTGAAATCAACGTAAAGTGAGAGATCGTTATCACGGTTGCGTTCCCAGGCACGCGAATTCCGTTCTCCCTGGAAATAGACAATCTCATTCGTTACCTGATCCAGATCGGTATCGAACTGACCGGCCCTGGAAAACACCCCATCATCCGGGCGATCGTTTTCTGCGACTGAATACACCGCGTTCCATTCCAGGTTCAAGTTCCTAAACAGACCGTGAGTACCTCCAAGATCTGCGGTTGTGATATCCTGGTAGATGTTGCTGAATCGTGTAATTGGGTAGACCGCATAATTCTGTGTAGAAACAAAACTCTCTCTTCTCACCTGATCCCGCACTCTGAATTCATCAAGCAGATATTTACCCAGGTACAAATCAATCGTATGATTCTCGCTGATGTTAAAATCCAGCTTACCATGAACAGCCATTCTTCGCATTTGTGAGCTTGTTTCGCGCTCAATCAGCTGGTTCATGATCAGCGGGTTTCCTTCACGAAAATTGACGGAAGGATCATAGAAGTAATTTGAAACAGGCTTGTAGGAGTTTTGAAAGCTTGCTCCTGCCATTATGCCCAGTCGGTTGCCAAAAATCCGGTTACCATAGGTAGCACTTGCCATCAGATCCGGCAACGGGGTTTTATGATCCATAATCATGTTTTCCACTGGAAAATCATCCGGTGTTGCCCTGTAATCTTCTCCGTGAATCTCCCTGGGTGACCGCATCTGCAGATTGGATCGGTCGTACGTGGCAAATTTATCCTTTAAGTTGAGATGATTGTAGCCAAACTGTAGATCGGCATCCAGAAACTTTTTGAAGGGAGCATCCCTCATCACCATGTTCACGGTTC
Source organism: Rhodohalobacter sp. SW132 (assembly GCF_003390325.1). Classification (NCBI taxonomy): domain Bacteria; kingdom Pseudomonadati; phylum Balneolota; class Balneolia; order Balneolales; family Balneolaceae; genus Rhodohalobacter; species Rhodohalobacter sp. SW132. The sequence continues at coordinate 129,525 of NZ_QUOK01000003.1, forward strand.
CGCCTATCGCATCTGCTTCCATATCGGCTGTCAGCGATTTTGATACTTCCAGTCTTTCAAGAAAAACGGCTGGAAAAATATCAAGCGGTACAAACCGGTTTTCGTTATCCGGAGATGGAATTTTAATTCCGTTTACCAGCGTGTTGTTGTACCGCTTGTCCATCCCCCGCACAATAGCGTATTGAGGCTCTCCGCTTGAATTACGCTCGATGGACAGTCCCGACACTCTCTGAATCACATTTGCAACCGTGATGTCGGGTGACAGTTGTATCTGCCGGGCAGATACGATGTTGGTAACATTTACAGCCTGCCTCTCCAGTAATCTTGCCTGGGTATCTGTCCCCCGGTTATCCCCCATAACAACGACTTCAGCGAGCATCTGCTCATCAGGCCTCAGCTCAAAATCTCTCCGGATCCGGGAATCTGATTCAGAAACTGATATTTCAGCTTCATGGGTAACATATCCCAGGTAAGAAACTCTCAGGCGGTAATTGCCCTGTTCTAAGTTTCTGATTGTGTAACTGCCATCAAGCCCTGATGCAGCCTGTCGTGATTCGCCACTATCATTATGTACTACTGATATATGAGCACCAATTAACAATTCGCCATTCTGGGCATCGGTAACCGTGCCGTGCAATTCTGTGGCATATGCATTCAAAGCAAATAAGAAGAATGTTGTAACTGATAATATAAATCTCATGAAACGTACTTAGATTAAATTCAACTGAGCTGGAACTGATCGTTTTCATGAGACAAGATCCTCGTGTTATGTTACCAAACAATTAATTCGCTGTTACGATACTATGAGGTTGCTGTGCACTCGTGATTGCATTGAGATGAGACATTCACTCTTGTTGCAAGAGTCTTAAAAATGTTGTAAAACAGGTAGAATCAATAAATATCTATTTTTAAGGCAATCAGTCATCAATTACCTTACAGCTCCATTTTAACTTTTCAGATGCTTTATGACGAAACTATCACAAATCTTACTGCTGCTTTTTATTTCCACATTTTGTTTAACCTTCTACCTTCACGCCCAAACCGGTATTCAGCCCGAAGATTACTATAAAACTGTATTTGTAGGCAGCTCGGAGATCTCCCCGAATGGAGATTTGATCGCGTTTACCAAAACTGTTGTGAAAGAGGAGGATAACAGCCGTCATACCGAAGTGTGGATGCAGAAAATTCGAAATGGCCGTGCCGATGGAGAGCCGTTTCGTTTTACAGATCCTTCGGTTCAGTCTTCTAACCCGCAGTGGTCACCTGATGGAGAGCTTTTGAGTATTCAATCGCGGCGAGGTGATGATTCTAACACGGTCCGGTTTATCCGCGTGACGGCTCCGGGTGGTGAAGCATTCCAGATTGAGGGACTCGATCAGACCCCGGTGTGGTCACCCGATGGCGAAAAAATCGCCTTTACCCGTGTACCTAAAGATCAGGAAGTGGAAGAAGATCGCTCAGGATGGATCGCACCCGATGCCATCACCACCACGCTCGACTCCGCCCGGTTTGATGGCCGTGTAATCACGCAGATGCGCTATAAAAGTGATGGCCGGTCAAGCTGGCTTCCCCATCCATCCGTAAATCCAAAACGTCAGCTTCATATCATCTCTGCTGATGGCGGTGAACCGGAAATTATTACTGATCTCCCCTATCATGTCGGGCAAATTGAATGGTCAGCCGACGGCTCAAGAATTTACTTTTCCGGTGATCCTGAGGAGGATGATGAATACAACACCGATCTTACAAGGAATTTGTATGTAACAGATCTGGAAAGTGGTGAGACAACAATACTTATTGAGATGGATGGGAATCAATCATCTCCTCAGATATCTGAAAATGGGTCCTACCTTGCATTCAGCCATACCGAGGAGCGTGGTGCTGAGACTGATGTGATGGTTGTTCAAATTGGCAATGATGGAATGCCTGCTGGCGAGATTGCCAATCTTACATCCGACTGGGATTTGAGTCCGGGGAATATCCACTGGACACCCAACAACCGCACCGTTCGATTTACAGCGCAAATTCGCGGAAACAACCATCTCTTTGAGGTCAATCACTCTGGCGGTGACGTTCGCCAGGTCACCCTGGGTGACCGGCGGCTGAGTTCCATTTCAACCACTTCTGATGGACGATATATGGCCTACACATCAACAGATGCCACTACACCGGATGAACTTTTTATCAGCCGAAATAACGGGAACCAGGAAGTTCAGCTTTCGCGGTTTAATGAGGAGTGGATGGCAGATCGTTCCATCAACCCGGCTGAACAAATCACGTGGACGGTAGAGGATGGAACTGAAATTGAAGGCTGGGTGATTAAACCGGTTGGACATGAAGAAGGAGAAAGTTACCCGATGATTCTTAAAATTCACGGCGGGCCTCACTCCTATTACGGCAATACCTGGTTCCAGACATTTCACGTACTCTCCGCCTCCGGATTTTTCGTTTTCTATCCCAACCCGAGAGGTTCTTCTTCATATGGACACGAATTCACGTACGCAACAAAAGAACAGTGGGGTTTGATGGACGAAGAAGATTTCATGACCGGACTGGATGCCGTGTTCGAAAAATATCCGGATGTGGACCCTGAACGTGTTGGTGTTTCCGGCGGAAGTTATGGCGGCTTTATGACCAACTGGCTTACCGCTCGTTTTCCCGATCGTTTCGCGGCAGCCAACACCAGCCGGTCAATTTCGAACTGGAAGAGCTGGTACGGGGCATCAGATGCCCAGGGTCTCACTGAGTTTGAATTCGGGGGTGCTCCATGGGAAGAGCGTGAACTCTATCGTGAACTCTCACCCATCAACTATGTGGAAAATGTAACGGCCCCTACGCTGATCATCCACAGTGAGGAAGACTGGAGAACTCCGGTTGCCGATGCCGAACAGTGGTACATCTCCCTGAAAAAGATGGAAGTGCCGGTTGAGTTTATACGCTATCCCCGATCATCGCACGGACTCTCCAGAACCGGAGAACCCTGGTTATTGGTAGATCGTCTGGAGCGAATTCGAAGCTGGTTTGATTATTGGTTAAACGAAGAGAATTAATGAATAAGGCATGCGAAGACTTTTGAGACTTCACATGTCTTAAAGACTGATTCTTTTAATGAATTAGTTAGCTATCCAAAATAATTACAGTACCATCGGTGCGGCATGTCCGGTGTGCCGCACCTAAGAGGAGCTGATTTCACCCCTGGAATGGTGAATATCATTCCATCAACTAGAAAATTGTCATCCTCTTCCGAAGGAATCACTTTGTGTGAATAGCGAAGAGGATGAACCTACACGTGTTTATTTGACTCAATTAATCAATAGTTAACCTCGAATTCACTCCTTTTCATCCCCCATTGCCCTCCGTCAGCTGAAGGGACACTCAATAATTAGCTATTATCTCGAACTCGGGATAGTAGGTACTCTGATCCATACATGTGTAGTATCAACAGCACTTTTACTCCAGAACTGATACTTGCGGATCAGTTTGATAAACTAAGTGATGAATATGCAACAACCCTGCAGCCATGTTTAATGAACTAGAAAGAACTTTTGAAGCGAAAATCTATTGGTTAATTCTGGCGGGCGGGCTGTTTTTTATGGCTGGTTGTGATGCGATTACAAACCCGTTTGGCAGTTCAGGTAATTCTTCTGGCGACTGGCTTCTGGGATCAGGGTACCTGCCTTACGGAATCGAACTTACGCTGGATCTGCCTGAGAAGGTTGAAAAGGGAGAATCGGTACCACTGAAACTGACCATCCGAAACAGCACCAAAAACGATATTGAATTACGTTACAGAGAATATCGGAGGAATTTCGGTATTGAAGACGGAGATAGTGGTGAACTGGTCTGGTCATCAGAAATGATAAATCCGGTACTTCTAATGTACAAGACCCCCCTAATCACTCTTGAGGCGGGAGAAGAGATCACGTATGAAGAGGAGTGGAATCAAACCTTCGGAGAATACAGAGATAAATATGAGCCGGGTTCTCAGCAGCACAGAAGAAATGATGATCAAGTTGGTAAACAGGTGCAAGCCGGCACGTATAGAGTATATGGTCTGCTCTATTTTGGCATTAAAGGTGCCGGCAACGAACAAGACTTCCACACCCGGCCCCACACTATAACCATAGTTGAATGAGGCCGATCACCGGATGAATTATTGTATTTTTTTCGGTTTTTCAGTATATCTACAGTAGATAAATCTGTATGAACGTAGTACTTCATCCGTTATACACGAGATAGGAAATTTATAAATCTGCCATGAAACGGAACCCATCTCTCCTGCTTACCATCACAATTATTTTGATTCTCCCGCTTGGTTTTGCCTGCACAGAACTTGGTTCCGATAATATCATGTCTGATGAAATTACGGACTACGAATGGCCGCGGGAAAATTACCACGCCATATGGGGTACATCACCAAACACCATTTTTACAGTTGGAAGTTCAGGAGTGATTCTTCGGTATGATGGCGTAAACTGGACACAGATGGAAACCGGCACGGAATCCACGCTATTCGGTGTTTGGGGTTCTTCCGGCTCGAACGTATACGCGGTCGGGGAAAGCGGAACGCTACTCCACTATGACGGAACTGAGTGGAGTGCTATCGATCTCGGTCTGAGAACAAGAATTCACTCCATTTGGGGTGCATCAGAAGATAAAATCTTTATCGGCACGGCCGCAGGCAGCATTTACCATTTTGATGGTCATGAGTGGAACGAACAGCAGCTCTCCGTTTCGGGTGCCATTAATGGAATCTGGGGGTCTCACACCGATGAGATATTTGCGGTAGGCACGGCAGGAACCATTCTTCGCTACGAGGAGGATGAGTGGATAAGCGTCAGTGATGGAAACCCCTCCCTCTTCGCAATTTGGGGCACATCGGATGCAGATATAATCTATGCAACGGGATCGGGCGGCACGGTATTGAAGTACGACCGGGAGACAGATGAGTGGATGGATGAAAATCTCAACACAACCAACGGCATATACGGAATCTGGGGCAGCTCTGCCACCAATGTGATCGCAACCGGACTTAACGGAACCATCCTCTTTTTTGATGGAGAAGACTGGACTGGCCAGGATCGATTTTCCATGGAAAACATCTCCGGGGTTTGGGGATCACGCGGAACGGTTTTCATCGTAGGTGGGTACGGTTTGATCCGGGAACTTTAAAGCTGATATCTTCACAGGGATGCAACAGGTTCCACCATTCATCCCGGCAATTCATTTACACTAAAGCTCTGGGATAGCATTGGTTAGACATGATATTTCTGAGGACTCTGAATTATGCGAAAGGCATCAACACATTCAGGCTCAGAATATTGAAACCAAATGATTTCCATGAGAAATACCATGTCTCTTCATTGGCTGGGTACCCGGCATCTCACACACCCCAATTAAAGCCCATTTTCAACCGAGCACAAATTCTCTTCAGGTTTATTGCTTTACTTACGAGCAATCAGACATGGTATTTCTGAGGACTCTGACTTATGCGAAAGAAATCAACCCATTCAGGCTCAGAATATTGAAACCAAAGGGTTTCCATGAGAAATACCATGTCTCTTTCAGGGATACCTAGCCATTTCATTCATCGGACGAAAATCCCGAAAGTTTTCGGGATCCGATGAAGGTCGTGATTTTTAGTTCGGCTGAATAATTGCAGCTTCGGACGAAACAACCGTAATCGCAATCAATGCAATCATAATAAACAGGTTAATGAATAGATTGATTGTATCGATTACCGATTCCATCTTATAGGTGGTCTGGACTTCATAATATTCGGCAAGCTGCTTTGCATTCTCACGCAGGGCTCCCGACTCGGCTCCTAGACGAAACCGGCTGATCGCTGTATTCGAAAATACACCTGTAGCCTCCATTGACTCCACAAGGCCCGCACCATCTTTCAGCATCATTTTAATGGCAACTTCTTTTATTCGTTTCTCCATATAGGTGTTCCGGCACGCCTCCGCGGCAACTTTAATCACATCAATATTCTGCCCTGAACCACTGTAGAGTGTATAAAATACACGTGCGAATATCTCGATACTGGTTTTATGCAGCAGATCCCCAATCACCGGAATTTTAATGATATACTGATCGAGCAGAAGTTTGCCTTTTGGTGTCTTTACATACCAAATAAACAATGAAAGTGGAATAATGTGAGCGAGCGTCAGCATAATCCAGTTATCCTGTAGCCAGTAACTCACTTTCAGAGTCGCCTCCGTCATTGGGGGAAGCTGGATATCAAATTCCAAAAAGAGTTCAGCTGTAGCGGGAAATATATATCCAACATAAAAAAGCACGGTTGCGATAACTGCAAGTACCGTAACGGCCGGCATCATCAGTGAACGCCGCAGGTTCTTTTTAAACTCTGCATCCCGCTCTAAAAATTTTGCCGTACTTTCAAACACGAGGGCCATGTTACCCGATGTGGAAGCCACACTAAGCATATATGCAGCGAACTTGCCAAATACATCTTCGTGTTTACCATAAACCTCGCTTCCCTCCTTTCCATCCTTCAGATCTTTCTGAATCTCTTTGATCACCTCCTTCATCTTCTTGTTCTCTGTATCTTCATACAGCAGATCAAGAATTTCATCATACGATAGCTGTTGACGTAAAAGGTCGGCAGACAGGCTCACAAACGTCACAATTTCGTTTGTAGGAACTCCGCCTTTAAAATTGAACCACTTTTTATTTATCCGGTCAACTTTAAAGCCAAGCTTTGTTAATGCACGCTCCAGTTCCTCTTTATTGTAAGCTTCCTGTTCTCCGTTTACCTTTTTTCTCCCGGGGCGCTGCGCTTTGTATTCATAAATCTCTTTTTTTTCAAGAGCCTGAACACTGATGCCGTTCTTTTGAACCAGTCTGTCAACTTTACGCTTCGCCTCTTTTTTCGAACCGGCTTCAAATTCTGTCTTGATAGCCTTGCCGGCCTTTGAGGTTGCTTTTAAACGAAACTTTGGCATAGCAGAGCGAATGAATTAGAAAGTGTTTTCCATTTACCTTTTGTTATCGACAAGAGTATCCTAAAGCATAAATGTTACAGATTAAAGAGAATTTCACTCAATCGGATGGAAGAAAAGCTGTTTTAATTCAGAAGCTCTGCGTACCTTTGAGAGATAGAAATCCTAATGCTAAAAACCGTTCCATGGGCACTTCAGAAAAACTGCAAACATTAAAGCATTCCGATAAAGAGGTATCTTCATATCTGAAAACTCTCTCCGATATTAACCTCGATGGCAGTTACTATCTTACCATAGCTGCAGGTAAAAATAAAAGTGCAAAAAAGGATTTCTATAAAAAAGTAAAGAAACAGGCCGGAAACAGTTTCAAGGAGATTGATCTGCGTGAAATTATCACCACACAACTGGACGAAACTGCCAAAAACCTTGATGAACTTTTTTTATCTCTTGGATCAGAAAAGTATGTATGGCTAAGCCACGGAGATCAGCTTGGCGGCGTTTATACCGGATATTCTTATTCCGTTCGTCGGTATGCCACACCTCAGGAGAGATATTTACTGGAAAAAATCACAGATAGTGAAAAGATATTTTTTATAGATCTCGATGATAAACACACCGTTAACAATACCATGAGACGGCATGCCCAAACATTGATTACATTTGAGCACCCGTCTTCCTTCCTTGGCCGGTTAAAGCAAATCACCATTAACGGTTCATCCTTTGAAAGCAGCCGAAAACCGCTGGTCTGATTTCACCCGGCACCATTGATTACAATTACATGGTAACCTTATTCTCCTGACGTGGATCCAGGTCATACAGCGATGACACCGTTGCCTGAATCGTTTTATACCACTCATTCCCAAAGGTGTCATTTATCTCGTAAAAGTCGGAAAAGTCCGGTTTTCTGATCTTCATCTTCCACTCCTGGTTTTTGGCCTTAAAAACCGGGTCGATATGAAGCAGCTGATGATATAGAAGCATCTTTTTAGTATCTCCATCAAGCATATCCCACAGCTCTCCGGATATTTCGATCAGGTAGTCATTTCCGGAATAGTGTTTTACTTCCCGGCTGGACTTCACACATTTTGCTGCCCGCTGTTTTGAAATGTTTGGATAGATGAGCAGGTATCCCACTTCCGCAGGACCAAGCTCTATTTTATGCTGTTCAATAACCTCTGCAGCAACTTTCTCCATCTCCGGAGATTCCATTAGCTGCTTATCTGTTAATTTGATATCTCCTTCAGGCTTTAAAAAATCGTTTTCTGGCATGTAATCTGGTAAAATATTTTTGGTTCATTTGAAGAGCTTAAGGTACAAAAGATGGTCGTCAACTTTAAGTTACATCAGCCGATATTTTCTAAGAATATCCCCGCTGTATGAAAAACCATTGTGGGGGCTGAAATTGAATGGTATTCATTCTGCATCTGATCAGATTTTTATCTATTCTAAAGCCGTTAACCAGATTTTTATGAATATCGGAGTGAAATCCAGCTATGAAAAAAAGTATAATCGGCAGTTTTATTGGCCTGGCTATTGTAGTAGCCGCAGACACCTTAATTCGCGTTATCATATCGCTTACTACCCATCATCCCTTGTCTCTTTTTCATTATGAAATATATGATGGATTTATCTGGGCTATCGTCATCTGTGCATCTACATTTGCGACCAGTTTTGCCGGTGGAGCCTTCACGGTAACCTATGCGGATAAAAATAAACTGGTCGGGTTGATCTCATTCGGAATTTTGCTCACTCTGATACGATACGGACAGATCCATTACGTGATGGAAACTGAACTTCTTTTCCCGATGGTGTCACTCTTTTTATCTTTAGTTGCTCTGTTTTTAGTCTGGAAGTTTTACCTTCGCAAAAAAGGAAAACCATCGCATCAGCAGGAACCTCCGGAGACGGGCGGAAAAAAACATCACCAGCCAGATACTACCCCTTGGTAGCGTCTACCCGGTTTAACGGTTCATTACGCCACTCCGAAATCTGAGCCGCCATTTTAATCCGCACACGCTCCATCAGCTCTTTTGCCTCTTCTCCGGATGAAATATCCGGCATTACCGGGTCAAGAACTTTAAGATTCACGTACACATCTTTTGTAAAGACCCAGGTCTTTTTGGGCAGGCACTCCTGCGTACCATCAATAACAACCGGCAAAATGGGCACTTGTTTTTGAATTGCAAGATCAAAAGCTCCCATGGTAAATCGTTTCAGCCGGCCATCGCGGGATCGGGTACCTTCCGGGAAAAACATTACAGAACAGTTCTTCTCAAGAAAATAGCTGCACTTCTCAAAAACATGAACACGCCGGTTTGATGCCTTACGATCAACCGGAATATCGCTGGCCCATTTCATCATACGGCCGAGTACCGGGATTTCGAAAAGCTCTTTTTTTGCAACCCATTTCATCTCCCACGGCAAATTTGAAATGAGGGGAATATCCGCATTAGACAGATGATTCGCTACGACTATAAACGGTTGCCTGTCGTCAACTTTGCCCGCCCCTTCAATCGTAATATTCCAGTTTGAATTAATTCTGGAGATTAAAAGGCCCAGCTTCCGAAATAATTTTCCGGTTCGGTAACGGACCGGATCTCTGTCAAAAAGCCTGACAATTCCCACCATCGGCAGCCATACGAGAACAAGTAAACTAATCCCTGTCCAGACAAGTACCGAAAAGATTTTTTGCTTCATAGAAAATCAGAACTTCGGCAGAAAACTTTTAACAATGCCCCAGAACCCTTTTGCCGGCTTCAGGCTATTTTTATTCCTTTCCGCGGCTTTTTCAATTGCAGGCGGTATTGCCACTTTTTCCAGCTCAGCAATTTTTTTCTCATGTGCTGCTGCTTCGGTATTTACCTTATCATCCTGTTTCTTTGATGATCTTCCGCTGCCATTGGTGCGGCCACCGGAACGTCCTTCTGACTTGGTTTTATTTTTTTCTGATCTGCCTTTGCTCTTTTGGTCAGAATCCGTCTGTTTATTTTTAGGTGAGCTTTGCTCAGATTGTTCGGTTTTCTGAGTTGGTTTACCGTTCCTCTTCTGTCGTGAATCAGATTTTTTCCCTGAATCCCGGCTTTTATCCTTATCTGTATCTGTATCCGAAGACTCAGTAGATCTGGATTTCTTTGACTGCTGGTTCCGCTTTTCACGGTCTGAATCATCTTTCGACCTGGATCTGTCGCCACCTGACTTCTTCGCCTGCTTCAGGTCACTATCCCAGCTAAACTCACTTTTCTCATTAAAATTTGAAGGGAGATCGATCGTCTTGATTTTATTCCCTTTAATGTTCTCGATCTGAGAAAAAACGCGGCTATCACGCTTGCTCACAAACGTGATGGCAATTCCGGATTTATCATACCGTCCGGTACGCCCGATACGGTGAACATAATCATCGGTATTGTTCGGCACATCATAATTGATGATAATTGAAACTTCTTTGATATCAATTCCGCGAGCAAGGACATCTGTGGCCACAATAACCGGAACCTGGCCATTTTTAAATGCCTGGAGTGCTTTATTTCGCTCATCCTGTGAACGGTCGCCGTGAATACTTGCCGCTTTTATACCTTCACGTTTTAGGAGTCGCTGCAGTTCATCCGTTCCTTTTTTGGTAGATGTGAAGATGATACAAGAATCCCATTGCAGGTCATCAAAAATCTTTTTAACAAGGCTGACTTTCTGTTTACTGCGCAGCTTGTACGCCCGCTGTTCAACCGATTGACTTGGTTTTGATCGTTCGATTTCTACCAGCGCCGGATTTTCCATGATGGAACCGGCAAGTTTTTGGATCTCCTTTGGCATTGTTGCTGAAAACAGTAGTGTTTGTCGTTTTTCAGGCAGCCATGAGATGATTTTTTTCATGTCCGGGAGAAAACCCATGTCGAGCATTCGATCCGCTTCATCGAGCACAAAATATTCCAGCTTCGAAAAATCGATGCCCAGAACTTTATTCTGATCTATCAATCGCCCCGGAGTTGCCACAATGATGTCAACGCCCGCTTTCAACGCTTTGGCCTGCTGTGAAAAATCGCTGCCGCCAATAACCGTGGCAGATGAAATTCCGGCGTGGTAGCCAATAGCAAAAATCTGTTCATCAATCTGTGAGGCGAGTTCACGGGTTGGGCTAAGTATCAGGGCTTTAATGCCTTCTCGATTGCTCTTTAGCACACGCTCCATAATTGGAATAACAAAAGCGCCGGTTTTACCGGTGCCGGTTTGGGCAGCTGCAATAAGATCTCTGCCTTCCGTTACAATAGGAATAGCTTGCTCTTGTACCGGTGTGGGCTCATTAAACTGTAAATCATTTAATCCGGCAATCAGTTCGTCGGATAAATTAAAATCGGTAAACTTCAAATGGTTCCTTTTTTTCTTTTTTATTAAAACTGGTACAGAACTCTATACTTCTGCCGGAAGAATAATAATTGATTTGACGCCGGCAGATCAGGCTGTAATCGTTGTGTATTTTTTGAAAAGTTGTAACAGTGTATATTATTTTTATACCAAAAAGTAGTTATCTATATAATATACGAGTTTTCTGCATAATTATTGAATTGAAAGAAATCAGTATGTGGCTCTTTGGTTCGCATTTAAAAAGTGATACCTTTTCATCCGCATAACCGATGAAAATTTTCACCCATTAATACAGTATTATTTATGAAACGAACAGTATACCCGGTGCTGATGGCACTCATTTTTTTATTTGCCACCATTGGATGTGAGTCTCCTTCAGGCGGCGGTGAAACATCGCTCGACTCACAAATCGACTCAGTAAGTTACAGTCTTGGATACCTGTACGGACAAAATCTTTCATCCGGCGGTGTTGAATCACTTGAAGATGACAAATTCCTCTCTGGCCTGAACCAGGCCCTCGATCGCGGAGATTCTCAGATTGATGATATGGCGATGCAGTCCCTGATGCAGCGATATCAACAGGAAATTACACAAGCCGCACAAGCCCGGCGTGAAGGAGAAGCAGCTGCGAATATTGAAGAGGGAAATCGTTTCCTGGAAGAGAATGCTCAAAATGAAGATGTGAGTGTTACAGAATCAGGCCTTCAGTATCGCGTAATTGAAGAAGGATCAGGCGATCGTCCGGAAGTTTCAGATGAAGTTGAAGTTCACTACCGCGGCACACTGGTCAGCGGAGAAGAATTTGACAGCTCCCACAGCAGAAATCAAACCGCTACTTTTCCGGTTAGTGGAGTGATTGCAGGCTGGACTGAAGGACTGCAATTGATGAGAGAAGGTGCAACATATGAATTCTTTATCCCTTCCGAACTGGCATACGGCAACAACCCGCCGCCGGGAAGTATTATCGAACCCGGTTCAGTGCTTATTTTTGAAGTGGAACTGATCGATATTAAAGAATAATCAGCCGTTTCTGCATTTTAAAATCGCGCAATAATTGACCTATTGCGCGATTTTTTTTCATCAACCCTCCCTATTCTATTCTCCCGCATCAGAGTGCATGTCTGCCTTGCAGCCCCTACCTTTCAGGTCAGTAACACGTACCACAGAATTCATTTACAAACTGACGAACCGAATTTTTTAACATGGATCCACTTGTCATCACCCACAAAGTTCGCCAGAAAGCCCGTGAGCTTGGTTTTGACGGATGCGGATTTTCCCGTGCAGGAAAGCTCGACAAAGAAGCACGCCGCCTGGAGCAGTGGCTTAATGAGGGTCGTCACGGCACGATGGACTGGATGGAAAATAATTTTGATAAACGAATTGATCCAACACGTCTTGTTCCCGGATCCAAAAGTGTTGTGAGTCTTCTGGCCAGTTATCGTTTTGAAAAAAATGAATTAGATGACAAAATTAATCCCGGACCTAAAATTGCAAAATATGCGCGTGGAAGAGATTATCATAAAACATTTAAATCGCGTCTGAAAAAACTTTTTCGCTACACCAAAGAACAGTCAGGTGGCCTTGAAGGGCGTATTTTTGTGGATTCGGCACCAGTGATGGATAAAGCCTGGGCAGAAAAATCAGGTCTTGGCTGGATGGGGAAAAACGGAAATATGCTTAATAAAGATCTGGGCTCATGGTTCTTAATCGGTGAAATGATTGTGGACATCCCATTTGTCTATGATGCCCCTGTTGCAGAGCACTGCGGAAGCTGCACCAGGTGTATTGATGCATGCCCCACAAACGCAATTTACGAGCCGTACCGCATCGACAGTGAACGCTGCATCTCCTATCTCACCATCGAGTTAAAAGATAAAATTCCTGAATCGAAAAAAGCCGGGCTCGGGGAGTGGGCTTTCGGCTGCGATATCTGTCAGGATGTGTGCCCGTGGAACAGGAAAGCTGACTACAGTTCTGTGGAAGATTTCACGCCGAGAGAGCAAGTATTACGGCCGCCCGAATCCAAAAACTGGAGTGAAATCACACCGGATGAATTTGATATAGTATTTGAGGGAACACCCATTCGGCGGGCAAAACACAAATGGTTTACAAGAAACGCAAAGATTGCGGAACAGAATATCATCTCCGGTTCCGGGTAAAACGAAAAGGTACACTCAAAATTTATTTTTTTTGAAACGCAACCGCCCTCCTCTTAGTTGTATGGATAACAACAAACCCAAACCAAACGAGGAAGACGAATGCTTGACAAACTTGGATATCTCGCAACAGGACTTGGACTCTCATCGATTGCTGCAAGTGTAGCCGCATGGTATAAAGAAAAAACCGATGATGAAGCAGAAAATGCTCATGCCGAACGTACCGGTATCTTTATCGGGCTTTGGCCACAAACTTTTTTCGCACTTGCAATCATCTTTTTTAAACTCCGTGAGATGGGGCATGAAAAAGATGCTGAACGTTTGATGAAACGGCTGGAAAAGAAGATCAATGAAGTTAAAAAGTGATTATTCGAAACAGCATCCCGGTCTGAATATGTGACCGGGTTTTTTACTCATTTTCATCGGAATCGTTCTTCTCTTTCTTTCTTACCTCTCTCTTTTCCTCCAAGTCTTTACTAACCTTGTCTGAAAATGCGCTCATCTTTTCAGCAAACAGACTTTTTCGGCGCTTGTAGTCCGTTGGCACACGTCCCATTACAAAACCATACGGTTTCATAGAATCTATCTCGTCAAACACCACTTTCAATATTGCACCGATAGGGATCATCAAGATCATGCCGATAATCCCCCAAATCTGAGCGCCGATAAAGAGCAAAAGAAGTGCTGCAAATGCATTGATACTTACCTTGCTGCCTACAATTATAGGTGTAAAGATGTTGCTCTCCATCAGTTGAATGATATAAAATCCAAGCATGATAATCAGTGGAATAACAAGCGAATCCATCGTAAACAGTGCGTAAAGAATTGGCAATATCGAACCGAGAAGCGGGCCAACGAATGGAATTACATTAAGCATAGCAGCAAAAACCCCGAAAAAGATCGCATGATCCACTCCTATCACAAGGAGCATGACTGAATTCAACACAGAGAGAATCAGAATAACCAGGATGATACCGGTGAGATATCCCTGAACCACCTTCTTCACTTTTCCGATGATCGACTTTACTTTTTCGAAATCTTTCTGACTATTTTGTCCAAATACCTTCAGGATAAACTCCTCTAAAAAATCCCTGAACAGGAGTAGAAAGAACATAAATACCGGTACCAGGAATATTGATGTAAAAACGGATGCAGCACCAGCAATTCCGCGGGTTAAAACAGCGGTATTTTCCCGGAAAAATTCCTGCGTGGATTCCCGCACCAATTCAATATCTATAAGTGCCTCGATACCAAACCAGCGATACAGCAGATCCTGAGATGCTTCCAGAATTTCCGCCAGGCGTTCCCGGAATATATCTACATCTCCGGCAAATGCGGTGAGCTGCGTATAGAAAAAGAACCCGATACCCGCCACCGCAAGTACACCGGTGATTATCGCAATGGATACGGAGAGCAGCCGGGGGACTTTGTGACTCTCCATCCAGCTGCAGAAAGGCGAAAGAAGAATAGAGAAGAAAAGCGCGAATAACAGCGGTTGCAACAGTGAATTGGCCTCTATCATCGCATAGATTGTCAAAATAACTGCAGCAAGAATGTAGGTATATTTTGCAATCAGGGATGAATTCATAAATTGAACAGACTTCTTCGAATTTCTGTTTATGGCCTTCTTTGATATTTTTTTTGAATCGGACGAATTAAATCTTCTAATCCGTTTGTCTTGATTTCGTACATCGTTGCCAGGTACTGGCCAAGCTTCCCCCCCGGAAATCCTTGTCTCTGGAACCATTCAAGATAATGTACCGGAAGGTCGGTTACATATCGGCCTTCATACTGCCCGAACGGCATTCGAAATTGCACCATGTGTATCAAAAAATCGCGTTCCATTTAATATTCATTTCTCCGGCTTTGCATTTTTTAATGTATAAAATCCCATTATCATCAGCGCCGCGGAGGACGGCGTGTAAACAGACCGACGATCGCAACAAAAACAACGGCCCCGATGATCGACCATATAATCGGAAACTCATTCCCACCGATGGTTACACTAAACAGTTCCGGCACATTTAACTGAGCGCTGATCCACGAGCCGAGTAACGCTCCCACAAATCCAAGTACAATTGAAACGAGACACCCTCCCCTGGTGTAGCCGGCAATGGATTGTCCGATGGAACCGCAAATTCCCGCAATCAGTAGTAAGAGTAAAAATTCTAAAATGGTCATTATATTACTTTCTGTTTGATATTGATTTTATCTGTAGATCGAACGAAAACATCAGTTGCCCATCACCACGCCTTCACGCCGTGGATCCGCACCGCCGAAAAATCCGTCTTCCGTTTTTTGTATGGCTTGAATTCCGCTGGTTTGATCACGCGTTGATATTTCATGTCCCAGTTCTTCAAGTGTTGAAATTAGAGATTCCGGCCAGCGATCCTGTTCAAGCACAGACGGACCGTTGAAATTTGCGAAGTTTGGCAGATTGATCGCATCCTGGGCGTTCAGGTTCCAATCAAGCATTCCAATAATCGCTTTTGCCGTGTAATGAATAATTGCCGCTCCGCCGGGTGATCCCACGCTGGCCACAAAATCCCCTGTATCTGCATCAAAAATCAGTGTTGGGGTCATACTTGATCTCGGCTGTTTATCCGCTTCAACACGGTTCGCCATCGGTCTGCCTTGTTCATCATAGGGTGCACGGGAAAAATCGGTCAGCTCATTGTTCAGGTGAAATCCGCCCGGCAACCCGGTACCGCCGTCTGACATTATTCGGCTGCCGAACCCATTTTCAATGGTTGTTGTCATCGATACCGCCTGTCCAAATCGGTCCACGATACTGATATGGCTGGTTCCCATCTCAGGTTGTTCCGGCTGAATACCGAACATTGTTGTAGATTCTGAAGGATCACCGGGTTCGGCTTCTCCCATACTTGTTTCACCGATTAATTCGGATCGTTCAGTCAGGTAGTTGGTATTCAGCAGACTCTGCCAGTCACCAGCGGGAGCTTCAACAAATTCAGCGTCACCGATGTAAAGTGCCCGGTCTGCAAACGCCAGTTTTGCAGCTTCCAGGTAAAGATGCATCCACTCTGCTGTTGGCAGCGAATCCCGAAACGCTTCGAACGGCTCCCGGTTTTCAATCACTTCCAGGATGCCAAGCATCTGCATTACCGCAATGTGTCCGGATGATGGCGGCGGCATCCCGCATAATCTGTACGCCTTCCATTCATTGCACATCGCATCAACCTCAAAATTTCTATCCGGGTACCGGAGAACATCCTCCACAGTCATCGTCCCGGGCCGCTCATGCGAGCGTATTTGTTCAACCATGGATTCCGCTACGGTCTCATTGTAAAAAGCGGGTGTTCCCTCGGATGCAACATTGCGCAGGATTTCTGCAAGTGCCGGGTTTTGGAGGTTATACCCAACCGGGTGAGGATCTCCATTTTCATCATAATAAAGTTCAGCGGCGATTGAATCTTCACGAAGCGTCTCATCTGCTTCCAGCAAACCAAATAAGCGGGGACTGATGTTAAATCCTTCCTCGGCAAGAGTAATTGCGGGAGTAAACAGCTCCTCCCAGTCGAGCCTGCCGTGCTGTTGGTGCGCTTCTGCCAGCATCGCAATCGTTCCCGGTACTCCCACTGATAACCCGCTTCGAACCGATTCGCGATATGGAAGGGGTTCACCTGTTTCATCCAGGAAAAGATCCGGGCCTGCGCCGGATGGTGCAGTTTCCCGGCCGTTGTAGGCCCTGGTGTTTCCATCATCGAAAGTGATCAAAAATGCACCCCCGCCGATTCCGCTGCTTTGCGGTTCAACGAGTGTTAAAACCATTTGAACCGCAATGGCCGCATCCACAGCAGAACCGCCAGCTTGCAGGATTTGATACCCGGCATCCGTAGCCAGCGGATTGGCTGCCGCAACGGCAAACTCAGACGTTGCCCAGCCGGGTTTTTCCGTATACCCCGTCGCTAATTCAGGTTGCTGCGGAATCACATATTGAACGTCCTGTTCTGGCTGATCACCGTCACATCCTGTTCCAATAAATACAAAAAATAGCAGAAGAGAGAGTACACCGGTTATTCGGTTTGATAGCATATAATTAAATCTGGTAATTAATAATTTGACTGGACGAAATTTAGCAAAGAGTGAACTGCAGTCACTTTCCTTTATTACTGTCATCGAAAAACAAAATACATGTTCGGCAACAGTTTGTCAGTTTTTTTTAAAGTTTCATCAAGCCTCATTTTGCCGGTTACAAACGATTACAAAAATTCGTCTTTCATTTTAGCTGTGTGTCACTATTTTGTACCCTCAAACTTTAACTAAATTATAGCATATTGAAAGTACGTTATCTGATACTATCCCTGTTCCTGATCGCAAGTTTCAATCTGGCAGTGGCCCAATCAACGGATACCGATTCCGTAGTAGAGCAGATTGTAAACCAGGTGGAGGAAAATTCCCATCTTGAAGAACTTGCTCACCATTTGCTTGACGTAATCGGCCCGCGGCTGGTTGGAACTCCTCAACAGCAACATGCACATGACTGGGCAGTTGAAAAGTTCGCTGAATGGGGAATTGAAGCCCGTAATGAGCAGTATGGTGAGTGGCGCGGCTGGGAACGCGGCATCACTCATGTTGATATGGTTTATCCCCGCGTAGTTTCCCTCGAAGCGATGCAATTGGCATGGAGCCCGTCAACTCCTGCAGAAGGAGTTACCGCCGGACTGGTAATCATTCCTGAAGTTGAAGACCGCAGTGAGTTTGAGGATTGGCTGCCAAATGTGGAAGGCAAATTTGTGATGATCTCTATGCATCAGCCGACCGGGCGCCCCGGCTATAATTGGGATGAATGGGCTACTGAAGAGTCTAAAGAAGCGATGCAGCAAACCATTGCTGAAAATACAAGAAACTGGCGCAGCCGCATGCAGAATACCGGCCTGAATACCCGGTCATACATTGAAGCCCTGGAAGAAGCAGGCGCTGCAGGTATTGTAATTTCAAACTGGTCACAAGGGTTTGGTACCAACCGGATTTTTGGCGCAAATACGTCAGAAATTCCAACAATCGATGTTCTGCTTGAAGATTACGGAATGCTCTACCGCCTTGTTGAAAACGGACATGAACCTGAAATCAGGGTTCGGACAGAATCTGAAGATCTGGGGATGGTTCCAACATTTAACACCATCGCAGAAATTCCGGGAACTGAAAAGCCTGACGAATATATTATTCTATCCGCCCACTACGACTCATGGGACGGCGGAACCGGTGCGACAGATAACGGTACTGGATCTATCACAATGATGGAAGTGGCAAGAATTCTGAGTGAAGTTTACCCGAATCCCAAGCGCACCATACTGGTTGGTCTATGGGGTGGTGAAGAGCAGGGCCTGAACGGATCACGGGCATTTGTTGAAGATAACCCGGAAATCGTTGACGGAGTGCAGGCGCTTTTCAACCAGGATAACGGAACCGGGCGTGTAGTGAGCATTCAGGGTGAGGGATTTATTCATTCATATGAATATTTCACGCGATGGCTTTCCGCCGTGCCATCAGGCGTTACGGATCACATTGAAACCAATTTTCCCGGAATGCCAAGCGGAGGCGGCACTGACCACGCTTCGTTTGTAGCGGCCGGAGCTCCTGCATTTATGATGCGATCCCTGAGCTGGGACTACTGGAACTACACATGGCACACCAACCGCGACACCTACGATAAAATTGTGTTTGATGATGTGAAAAACAACGTAAAGCTGATCGCGACACTGGCTTACATGGCGAGTGAAGATCCGGAAACATTTGACCGCGAACGCCGTGTGATGCCGATCGATCCGCGAACCGGTGAACAGCGTGAGTGGCCTCAACAGCGATCTCCCAACCGAAGCGGCGGGAATTAATGTAGTCTTTCTCCAGAGTTGAATAACTATCTGACAAAAGAGCGGAACCTGTGTTCTCACCTGTCTTCCGCTCTTTTACATCATCCATTTTTTGTAAGTTCCAAGCTAATCAAAGCTTCTTTCTGAACAATATATACCAAATCAAGAATAGTTTAGAAGTATGCTGAGATTCCTAAGCGAACACCACTGCTTCTTAAACTAAGATCCCAGGTTTCAATCTTATTCAGGTCGTCAAATCTCTCCGACTCTTCAAACGAATACCCGACTCTCAAAAAAGCTCCATACTCGGCATGCAGACTCATCGAACGGTGAAAAAACCATTCCACTCCCGTTAACCCAAGAGCAGCTACACCAAAATATTTCCTTGTTAATTCTGTTTCATTGTCATTATTCCCACTCTTTTGAGTTCTAATATCTGCATCAATGCCTGGACCAAATCCATAAAAGAATTTTATATCAGAATCAGGATCAGTATATCTCAAAAAGGATACATCTATACTTGTAGAAAATAGTATAGAATCCAGATCCAAATCATTATCATCCTGTTTCCTTGTCGTTGTTCTGTATTCGTTCCTAAAACTCAACCCAACTCTAACAGCACGGGTATCGGAACTGTGCCTTTTGTAGGAAAAAGCGGAACCCGTAAACGAGCTCAAATTAAAATTGTCTGTAATCTGGAATTGCAGGGCTTTTGAATTCTCCTCCAGAGAATGTGTTCGATCTTCTTCAGCCTGGCCAAAGGCATTTGAAACCGTAAAACATAAAAAAACAATTGTAATAACCGGAAAGCATACGTAATTATTTCTCATAAGTAATAGTGGTTAGTTTTATCTCTATTTTTAATGCTGTTTCTAAATTAGCACAAAGAGATATACAAATAATAGCATGATCATGTGAAGTGAAGAAAACCGCATGAAGTTCAGAAAAATAGCTTTCCTATTCAGTCAAATGCTGAAAAGATACCTATCAAGATCTGGCGTTTGATTGATAATACTTATGATTGGAAATACTTATTTATTCATCCTCCACAGTAAACCCGCCTCTGAACTGCAGTGCCTCCAGCCCGGCGGAGAGATATACCATCGGAGCGTTCCAGTTGATCGCAATTTCATTGGCGGCGTAGGAGCACCAGTCGTCTATAAATGATTTGGCGGGCAGATCCGATGGATATTCGCACTCATCCTGCTGACCGGGATTGGGTCCCCCTGATAACAGTCCCGGAACCGGATCTATATTCGCTCTTGCATCCGAAGGCCGATGGTGAATATATAGCGGTGTTTTGTGGCCGTGGCCGGTCAGAAAAGAGAACCCGGTAGCATTTCTTCCAAGAAGATAATCGAGGTTCGAGTGCGCATATTTCAGATAGGTTGTGTCGTCTGTGTGCAGAAATGCCTGGATCAGCGCCATCCCCTGGTTGGCAGCAACACCGGAACTTCCCCACGTATAATTGCTTTCATCGCGGTCCATTACGGTTCGGTATCCGGTCTCTGAAACACCATCCATCAGCCGGTTGGCAAGATCGATGACTAAATCCCGCGCGTCGGATGCAATCCCGGAGTCTATATTTTCAGAATGACGAGCAAGAGTATAATACGCCATCGTTTGAACACTTCGCCAGGTTGGAACCGATGCTTCATCAGATGGAAAGAGATCCACTTCATCGAGATAGTCGCGGTTGCCGGTTGTGATATAAAGCTCAGCTGCTGCCCATGCGAACTCATCTGAAGCATCATTGTCGCCATACGCCCCGGTGAGAATATCGGGATTAAACCGCTCGTTCATCTCATTTTGATTGTAGAGTTTTTCGGGATTATCAAGCGCCCACTGCCATGCCGATTCCGCGGCAGAAAGAGTTGAATCCGCCAGGCCCGGAACCACATTTTCATAGTTCTGAAAAATTCGTGATGCCTGAGCCATTACTGCGGCAAAATTCAGCGTTCCGGTTACGCTTTTTTGAATCACATAGCGCGTGCCTTTCGCTTCAGCCGGCATCACGCGGCCTTCAAAATTCGCGGTTGTGAGTTTGTGGTAAACTCCGCCATCATGCGGATCCTGAATATCCATAAACCAGCGCAGATTCCACAATAGCTCATTCAGAAGATCCGGCAACCCATTTCCGGTTTCCGGAATATTGATGTCAAAATCCCGTATATATTCCGGAAAATCTTCATACAGGGAAAACAGAGTTCCCATCGTAATACCTGAGTTTACCGCGTATTTGTTGTAATCTCCCGCATCATACCATCCCCTGGGCGCAGAAATAACAGAATTAGCAGGGCGTTCAGGTGATGCAGCTGATGGATGTATCACCACGAGCGTATCCGGGTGTCCGGCAGGCCGCGCCCATTTCCCGCCATATTCATACGGAATTCCGGCAGAAACCCGCTGATGATAAAATCCTTTCAGGCTCGCTTTTGCCGCATCCTCATATACCCTGGGTGCAACCGTAAACGGGTAGGAATAACCAAGCTTGGTAATCCACAAAATATAATTTCCCGGCTCGGTCATATCAGTAAAATCCGCAACACGCACACGTTCACCGGAATTGGGTGCCTCCCGAATTGTGCTGAGCTGACCTGTGTAGAGTGTATCGGAAAAATCAGGTGTGAGAATGTAGAAATAATCCGGTTCTCCTTCAGTTACCACCGCGATTTTTGGGGATTCCGGGTAGAATCCAACCTGGTTCAGATGAATCGATTCAGAAAGACGCTGGGCGTCGGCATGGCTGATTGTGATAAGGAATAGAATTGCACTGATAAAGTATTTCATAACCGAAAACCTGTTTTACGTGAATGGTAGTTTCATGGATAGAAATCTGCCCCTTCTGATTCCACCCGGTTGGTTTCGGTAGTATACTTGCCGAGAGCGACTTAATCAAATTGTTTTATTAACTGTCTTTATTATGGATTGGATTTTAAAACTAATTCGTATTTGAAAGTCAGACTACCACTCCTCAGATCTCTTTTCTTTTGTGGCTAAAAACTTTTTATAGATTGAACTGAAGCCTAATGCCCATAAAAGTGTCATAGCTATTAAAAAAGATACCAACGAGTAGGTAAATCTCCAGTGTTCGTCAGTGCTTATAACTTCAATCGACTGGATCAGAATGTATCCCGTCACTAAACAAAACAAAATTGAAACTGTATATACAATGAATGAATAAAGCGGATTGTCGAATTGTGTTTTCATGTCTATTTCATGTCTGGATCCTTTTTGAATTTTGATTCTGTTTGTATGAGCTGTTTTGAAGCAGTCCATTACACTCATTAAGTTATTTTAACATTTCGCCCCGCAGTTTATCTGAATCCAAATTGCAAATAGATAAATTTCTGAACTGATCTTTGTATATTGATGTTTTCTATTATTGATGCACCAATACTGTCAACCGTTTTAAAAAGCGCTTTTATGGATACTCAACAACAGCTCGACCAATTTCAGGAACGAATTGATAATGGCGAAACGATCGAGCCGAAAGACTGGATGCCGGAGAGGTATCGCAAACAGCTTATTCGAATGATGAGTCAGCATGCGCACTCCGAAATCGTAGGGATGCTGCCGGAAGGAAACTGGATCACCCGGGCTCCCTCTCTCAAAAGAAAAATGGTTCTTCTCGCCAAAGTACAGGATGAAGCAGGACACGGTCTTTATCTCTATAGCGGAACGGAAACGCTGAACGTCAAACGTCAGGATCTGATCGAAGATTACATCTACGGAAATGCCAAGTATTCAAGCATTTTTAACTACCCCACTCTAAGCTATGCAGATATTTGCGTGATCGGATGGCTTGTTGATGGTGCCGCGATTGTAAATCAAACCATGCTTGCAAAATCATCCTACGGACCGTACGCCCGTGCCAATCTTCGGATTTGCAGAGAGGAGAGTTTTCACAAAAAGCAGGGATACGAGATGCTGGCTAAAATGGCGGATGGAACTCCTGAACAGAAAAAAATGGCCCAGGATGCAGTGAACAGATGGTGGTGGCCCACACTAATGATGTTCGGCCCGCACGATACTGACTCACCCAACAGCGCTGAACTGATCAAATGGGGTGTTAAAACAAAAACAAACGATGAACTTCGTCAGAGTTTTGTGGATCGCGCCGTGATGGAAGCTGATGCAATCGGGCTCACACTCCCCGATCCTGATCTCACCTATAATGAAGAGACCGGCCACTGGGAGTTTGGCGAAATTCCCTGGGATGAGTTCTGGAGCGTGGTGAAAGGAGATGGCCCGATGAACCGGGAACGAATTAAATCGCGAAGAAAAGCATACGAAGAAGGTGAATGGGTGCGGGAAGCTGCAATGGAATACGCCCGGAAGAAAAAGCTGCGGGAAGAGAAAGCATCCTGATTATTTAACTTGTCGTATAAACTATTTCTCACCTGAACTCAGATGGCTAAAATGCGATCCGGGTTCTTTTGCTTTCTACCTAAATGTCAGTTCACTTACCTCACCTAAAAATCTCCCGGAAGAAGATAGATTTCATCTTGCAGAACCCCTGTATCGGCACTATCGAAAATAAATTCAGGATAGTCTTCAACATACGTTTTTGCCACAGCCGGAAAACCATCACCTTTAATATGATTCAATGCAACGGATAACAAAGGCTCATTTGGATCACCCAATTCGGGAAGGTTTTCGAGAAAATCAAACTCCCGGATCTGAAAAGCGGGGAAGAAACCATTCGGATAGTCAGCCCTCTCTTTGTTGAATATTTTGAAAATAATTGGCTGCATAGCCCGCATATGATTCGGATTAATCTTAGCCCGCTGCTCTTCATTTCGCGGCGAATACCCACTTGACGGCGCATCATAAACCGTAATCGAACCTTCATCTTTTCCCGCAGTTACTTCTCCAATCAAAATTATTTCCGTGCCGAAAGGAAGCAGTCCGTTGATCAGCACTTCACTTGCAGACGCTGAATTCCGGCTGGTAAGCACGTATAATCGGTTCATTCTGAGGCTGTTTATGGGATCATTCCTGCTGAAATTGCCCTCATCATCGTAAACGGGAACGGAATCCAGAAATTCAAATGTATTGTTGCGAGACTCCCGCTTGCTCCCGTGAATTAACTCAGCAAATATTTCATCCGATGAAATCCCTGAAATCAGACTTGCCAGCAACGCACTTGTGACCAGCGTTCCTCCTCCGTTGTAGCGAAGATCGATCACCAGGTCATCTATTCCGACATTTTTAAATTCCCGGAAACGCTCATTGAGATCATCATGAAAATTAAAACGGAATGAATTGTACATCAGGTAGCCCACTCTGGATGTTTCCGTCTCAATCACTTTTGATCGATGAATAGGGTTCTCCTGAAGATTGACTGCTGTTACATGAATCTCTTTATCAAGGCTCTCAACCGTATATTTTCGGGGAGATGGCACATAATCCGTCACTCTGGCCATCATCAGGGCGTACGTCTCATCGTTTAACTGGTTCTGATAGTTATCGACGGTCAGAATCTGCCCATTGATGCCGTTAAACAGATCACCACGCTTCAACCCGGCAATATCAGCCGGAGAATCGGGAACCACATACCGTACATATCCAAAAACCCGCGAATTATCGGGCGACTCCCTCAGCAAGCCAAATCTGAACCCAAAGGATTTTGATATTCCGAGGCGCGCTTCTTCATGAACTTTGTAATCTTGGATTAGCCAGGAGAAATTATCATCTCTGTGCAAAAGCTGGTTGAAAAGAGATTCTTCGTTATTGAACCGGTTCAAA
The DNA here is from genome assembly GCF_003390325.1 of Rhodohalobacter sp. SW132. Lineage (NCBI taxonomy): Bacteria > Pseudomonadati > Balneolota > Balneolia > Balneolales > Balneolaceae > Rhodohalobacter > Rhodohalobacter sp. SW132. Next base: position 154,587 of record NZ_QUOK01000003.1, read on the forward strand.
TAGGTGTTGAACTCGCTGTTGTTTCGAAATCTGTTATCAGCCAAATCAGCAACATCATCCTGCCAGAAATACCAGTGATTCAACCCGTTCCAGACAAATAATTTTTCGTCTGTCACATCCAGAACCACATCATCCGGAGATGACGTGGAGCTGCAGCCCGAAAACTGCACCAGTAGAATCAAAGCAGTAATTAAAGAAACTGACTTCTTCATTGGATGTATATTTTGGATTAAATGGTTCCGTATTCTGTAAACCTGAATTCTATTTGAAAATAGCTGAATCAGTCCAAAAAGGCGTCACCTCACATCCAGAATGAGCGTTCGGGACCTGATCTGCTGTCTTTGGCAAAGAACGGGAGATGCCGGATCGAAGTCCGGCATGACACTATTGACTCAAATAAACTTACTTAACACCTTTTTTTTTGGAGTTCACATAGAACTTATGAAAAAGCATTTTATTTCTATCACTCCCGCAAATTATATTTTTTGCAGCTGAGAATCTGGCAAGAAGAGTGTCCCGACAAAATTGGATCCAATATTTATGGTGGATTGCCGCAACTTTGCGGGTTATTTTCTGAACGTAATTATCAACAAAATCCCATCACTCTTTGGATACCCTTTCTATACCGAATTTCAGCGATATAATTGATGCCGCAGCGCGAATTAAACCTTATGCAAACCGAACGCCTGTTCTCACTTCGCGTTCTCTCAGCAGCATGACCGGTGTTGAACTCTTTTTTAAATGCGAAAATTTTCAGCGCGCGGGAGCTTTTAAGTTCAGGGGTGCCTGTAACGCAGTTTTTTCACTGCCGCAAGAGGAGGCTGAAAAAGGCGTGGCAACCCACTCATCGGGAAATCATGGGCAGTCTTTGGCACTTGCCGCAAAATTACGCGGTATTCCGGCTCATATCGTCATGCCGGAGAATTCTCCGAAAGTAAAAGTTGCGGCTGTGAAAGGGTATGGTGCAGAGATAACGTTTTGTGAACCGAACCAGAAAGCACGGGAGCAGACCCTTGATAAAGTCGTAAAACAAACCGGGGCGTCGTTTATTCATCCGTATGATCATGAATTTGTAATTGCGGGTCAGGGTACTGCGGCCCTGGAACTGCTGGAGGAGATTCCCGATCTCGACGTAATCCTCACACCGGTTGGCGGCGGCGGTTTGATGAGCGGCACCTCTATCGCCGCGAGGCATTTGAAACCCGGAATTTCAGTAATCGGAACGGAACCGGAAAAGGCAAATGACGCCTGGCTTTCGTTGCAAAAAGGAGAACGTCAGTTTCCTGATACCACGCAAACCGTAGCAGACGGGCTTCGAACCACATTAAGTGAACGCACATTCCGAATTATATCTGAACATGTTGATTCCATCGCCACCGTTTCGGAAGAGTCCATCATCCGGGCGATGCGCCTGATTTGGGAACGAATGAATATCATCATTGAACCCTCGTGCGCCGTTCCTTTTGCTGCCGTGCACGACAAAAAAATAGATATCAATGGAAAGAAAGCCGGTATCATCCTGACCGGCGGAAACGTAGATCTGGACCGCCTCCCCTGGCAGCAGTGATTATCCGTTTCCATTTATTCAGGATTATGGCGTTCTTGTAAGCAGATCTTTCGAAACGGTTTTTTCTGCAATCGGATCGACTCGGATATAAAAACGAATTGCAACACTACAGGAATCTTCCCGACTCGATCTTTATCGATAGCTGCAATAGAAATGCGAAACAATATTTAAAATTCTAACCCATTTCATCGTATGAAAAAAATCATCACGTTTGGCGAAATCATGATGCGCCTCTCTCCTCCCGGATTTCAGCGGTTTTCGCAAGCTGATACCTTCGATATCAATTTTGGCGGAAGTGAGGCGAATGTAGCGGTTTCACTGGCCCAGCTTGGAATTCCATCTTCATTCGTCACCCGTCTGCCTGAAAATACACTGGGACAACTCACCCGGATGGATCTGCAAAAATATGGCGTGCAAACTGATAAGATTCTCACTGGCGGAGATCGCCTTGGAATCTATTTTCTTGAAACGGGTGCCTCACAACGGGGCGGGAATGTGATCTATGACCGGGAGAATTCATCCATCTCAACCATAAAAACGGGCATGATCGACTGGGATGAGATCTTCCATGATGCTCAATGGTTTCACTGGTCCGGCATCACACCGGCAATCTCACAAAGTGCTGCGGATGTAACGGCTGAAGCTCTTGATGCCGCTGTACAATCCGGAATAACGATTTCCGTAGATTTTAATTTTCGGGCAAAACTCTGGAATTACGGCAAAAAAGCATCCGACATCATGCCTGAACTCGTTGAAAAATGTGATGTGATTCTTGCCAATGAACTGGATGCAGAGCAGCATTTTGGAATCCAGCCGGATGGTGAACTCCAGTCGGTTGACGGGAAGATTAATCAAAATGCGTACATCTCACTTTACGAACAGTTAACAGACCGGCTGCCCCGGGCAAAAAAAATCATCTCAACCCGGCGGGAGTCGTTCAGTGCATCGCACCACTCCTGGTCGGCGGTACTGTATAATGGTAATGAACTATTTGAAGCACCAACCTACCAGATTACCCATATTGTCGACAGGGTTGGCGGTGGAGACTCTTTTGCCGGCGGATTGATCTACGGACTCTTAACGTACAAAGATGACCAGAAAGCGCTCAATTTTGCGGTCGCTGCGTCCTGCCTCAAACACACCATTCCCGGCGATGCCAACCTCGTGACCACTGAAGAAGTTGAAGCTTTGATGGAAGGGAAAAATTCCGGGAAAGTTTCTCGGTAACCCTTTAACACTCGATGATATCAGGCATACGGGAGCGGCTGGAATCGTCTCTTCCATCTTTAGACTCAAAAAAAAATTCCCTGACTGGCTCAGCCCACAAGTCTTAGTTCCTGTAGAACTTACTTAATTAACGTTAGCGAACGGGACATTGAAACTCCGTCTGCAGTTAATCGATAGGTATAAACTCCGCTGGGCAGATGATCGGCCTGAAACGTAATTTCGTGGGTTCCGGCAGATCGGTGCCCGTCTGCAAGCTCCGCGACTCTGCGTCCCGTCATATCAAATACCTCGAGCGTAACATTACTGCTGACCGGTAGATCAAAACTGATGATTGTTGACGGATTAAAGGGATTGGGGTAGTTTTGATTGAGTTGAAATGAGCTTGATAGTTCGTTCACCGGCTCATTGCTGGTAGCCATTTCATAGCTCATAATACTGGCGGAAATTTCTTCAGAAGATTGACTCACTTCAATTGTGGCAACGGTTCTGCCGTTTTCATCAATAAATTCATAATCAATTTCTTCTCCCTGGGAACCTGACTCTGCAGTTGTCTGAATAATCTTTTTCCTTAACACGTCATGCGTCCCGTTCGGAGTAATTACCTGGCCCCATGAATCTATTTCAACTGATACTTCGAAATCCTGGTTATCAGTAAATCCCATAGAAATCATTTCCTCTTCAAATTCGTATTCCCAGCTATCCTCGTAGTTTAAAGGGAATACAAAATCTACTCTGTAGGGGCTTGAAATCACTACATATTCTTCGTTGCCATCTTCGAACGTTCCAACTTCGCCATATGAAAGTCCTTCACCGGTTGCATCATCAATACTGATGTACGTATAGAAAGTCTCAAATTCAAAACCCTCCGGCACGTCTTCTCCGGTATCATACACATCAATATCAAAAGCTAAAATGAAGTCAGCTTGCGAGAAATGCGGATTATCGCCGCCCGGAGCATCTCCTGTGTTTGGCGATACAGAATAACTGCCCTCAATTCTTCCGTCAAATTCTATCCCGGTAAAATCCCATGTTTGATCGGCACCGGACTGGTCTATCAGTGGTAAAATTGACTCTGAGTCAACACTCAGTTCCTGAACTGTTAACTGATCATTCTCATACGACTGTAAAATATCCTGTTGAGAAACAGATATCTGGGCCTGTACCCCATCAATTCCAAATAATAAAACGACAAAGAAGATGAGAGATAAATGAAATCTTTTTGAATTTGTACCTGATAATTGCATATAAATTTTTTGTAGTTAAAAATTATATATCCTAAATAGTAAATAATCTGGCAAGTATCACATATAAATCCCTGTTTTTGGATTCTAAGTTTCCTGGGGTGCTTGAAATTGGATAATTTGATTTGATGTCATCATAATCTGACGATCTCTTTCTGTCCACCCCTGCCATAAGTCATTAACTCTTTAACCCGATACCTTTTTCTCTACCCTTTGATCACAGCAAGAGGTTTAAGTTCAATTTCGATATCAATCAGGTCTTTTTGCAATTTCATGACCTCCTCGATGTCTTTATAACTTCCCGGTGCTTCATCGAGATCTCCCTGTGAACGTATGGCGTGAATGACGCCCATTTTTTCAAGCATTTCCGTCTCTTTTTCTACATCCAGGCTCCGCTTTGCTTCTGACCGGCTCATCACCCTTCCGGCTCCGTGAGAGCACGATTCAAACGATTGTTCATTCCCTTTTCCTCTCACGATATAGGAGTTTGCACCCTGTGAACCGGGAATCATACCCAGTTCATCTTTTCTCGCCCTGGTGGCTCCTTTGCGGTGTACAATCACATCTTTTCCGTAGTGATGTTCCCAGGCTGCAAAATTGTGAGGCTTGTTTATAAAGTTTGAAAAGGCTGTTCCCGGAATGATTTCTGTAATTGCACTCTTCACTCTTTCCATCATCAGTTTTCGGTTTTGAAGGGCAAACTCGATGCAATAATTCATCTCATTCATATAGCTCGTAAAATCCCCGGAATCCATCGGGAAAAATGAGAGATCTTTCGGGACTGAACTGTTCATCGATTGATTCAGTTTCTTTGCCTTTTCGTTGTAGTGCTTAGCTACGGTATACCCGATGTTACGTGAACCGGAATGAATCATAATCCAAACATACCCATCAGAGCCTTTCTGGAGCTCAATAAAATGGTTTCCCCCGCCAAGCGTACCCACCTGAGACATCGCATTTTCATATTCCTGTTCAACGATAGGAAGAGATTTTTCCAGGTCAGGCATCCACTTTTCATCTTGCTTTTGGGGATGGTGATTAAAGCCCACGGGTACGGTATCCCGGATGATGCCCATCATTTTTTTCAGATCATCTGTGTTAATCTCCTCCAGATCAGTTCGCAGTGAGCACATGCCGCACCCGATATCCACGCCAACCGCATTGGGAATGATCTCTGCCTCAGCCGCAAGAACTCCCCCGATCGGCATGCCGTAACCCCGGTGCGAATCGGGCATAATTGCGATGTGTTTGAAAGCAAAGGGCAGATTTGCCAAATCTTTTGCCTGCGATAAGGCTCCCTCTTCAAGATCAGAAAGCCACATTTTGATTGGCAGTTTTTCTGTCGTTACTACTTTTTCCATTGTTCTGCTCCGCCGGATGATGTCAAATTTTGAGAATTACTATTATTCTATATTTAAAATTGGTTCTAATGCCCCGAAAGTTCCGGAATGGTGGGAAAATGAAATTATAACATTGCAATCTCCAATAAAAGATCTGTAGGTAAATGATAGATTTTAAGGCAACAACCATCAGGTGCTATCACCACTCCCAAGGGGATCCCTCCGGGGGAAGTCACGATAACACGAAGTTTTCACGAATACTAATATATTGATATTTATATACTTCGTGGCACTTTGATCCGCCAGCCGGCGGACTAATGGGACAAAAGGTTTGTATTTTTTAGACGGCCTCCAGTAGAACCAAACTATTCATTTATAATTTTAGATGGTGCTGGAAGTGTCAAGTCAATTTTAATTTGTCGGGTTAAGGAAATTGCCTCATCCGCTGACTTCACGTCATCGGATGAGTGGATAGGGCTACATGTTACTCTGTCATCTTAAGCGATGGATAATGTACAGGTCGGGCAATTCACCGGATGAAGCGAATTCATCCGGTGAAGATTTGAAGCAAACATACCCGTCGATACATCAATGAGACGATACCAGGCTTTTACAGCCCTGATCAATGCGCATCCAGCCAGTTGTCAGCCAGGCCCATCTCCACAACCAGCGGTACATCGAGCGTATATGCATTTTGCATCAGCCCCTGCAGTTTTTCGGGCAGGGTATCCTGTTCGTCATGTGCAATTTCGAAAATAAGTTCATCATGAACCTGCAGCAGCATTTTTGATGTAAAGGCATTTTCCTGCAGGTAGTCCTGAATCTTTATCATCGCAAGTTTGATGATATCCGCCGCCGTTCCCTGGATCGGCATGTTGATGGCCGTACGTTCGGCAAATCCCCTCACGTTCCAGTTTCGTGAATTGATATCGGGAATGTAGCGCCGACGGCCCATCAGCGTGGTCACATATCCATCCTCTTTCGCCTGCTTCACCGTTTCATCGATATAGTTTTGAATACCGGGAAAACGCTCAAAATATTGATCGATCATCTCCTTTCCTTCGCTATTGCTGATTCCAAGCCGGCTCGCCAGTCCGTATGCGCTCACACCGTATGGAATTCCAAAGTTCACCTCTTTGGCTTTTCGCCGCTGATTCGGGTCCACATCATCAAGAGAATCGAGCCCGAAAATCTCTTTGGCAGTTCTTGCGTGAATATCTTCGCCGTTCTTAAACGCCTGCATCATATTTTCATCCTGCGAGATCGAGGCAATCACTCGGAGCTCCACCTGCGAATAGTCCGCCGCAAGCATTTTAAATCCGTCAGCGGGTACAAATGCTTTCCTGATTTCGCGTCCGCGTTCGGTTCGGATCGGAATATTCTGGAGATTCGGATTGGAGGATGAAAGGCGTCCGGTTGCCGCTACAGTCTGGTTGAGTTCAGTATGAATTCTCCCCGTTTCGGGATTCACCAGCTTCGGTAGGGAGTCCACATAGGTAGAGAGCAGCTTACTCAGGCTCCTGTAGTCCAGAACCATCGAAGGCACTTCGTACTCAGCCGCAAGTTTGGTGAGCACGCTCTCGTTGGTTGAATACTGACCCGTTTTCGTTTTTTTACCCGCCGGAAGGCCCAGTTTATCAAACAGAACCTCTCCTAACTGTTTGGGCGAATTGAGGTTAAACTCTTCACCGGTCTCTTCAAATATTTTTTTCTCGAGAGCCTCAAGATCCTTAGTGAGATCCTCAGAAAACCCGTTCAGCATCTCCACATCGATACTCACACCGTGACGCTCCATCTCTCCCAGCACACGGATCAACGGAAATTCAATTTCTTCTGCGATCTCCATCAGCTCATCTTCTTCCAGTTTTTCACTGAATTTCTTGAAAAGCTGAAGTGTAACATCGGCATCTTCACAGGCGTAGTCCGACACCTGATCGTATGGAATCTGATCCATCGATTTTTGGGACTTTCCTTTCTTCCCGATCACTTTTTCAATGGAAACCGGCTCATAATGGAGGTGTGATTTTGCCAGAGCATCCATACTCAGTTTTTGGGTTCCATCGATCAGGTAGGCTGCGACCATCGTATCAAAAACCGGGCCTTTCAGCTTCAAGCCGGCTCTTCGAAGCACCAGGTAATCATATTTATAGTTGTGGGCAATTTTCAGATTTTCTTCGCTGCCCAGAAGAGGCTTCAACAGATCCAGCACAGATTCTGCATCGGGGGCTCCTTCAACATTCACCGGGATGTAGTAGGCAACTCCCTGTTTCGCACAGAGGGAAATTCCCACCAGGTTTGCGGTGATGGGATCTGTGCTATCGGTTTCCGTATCAAAACAGAGCTCTTTCGCGTTTTTCAGCTCCGCAACTGCCTTCAGAATTTCATCTTGGGTGACGGCCGTTTTGTAGTTGGTTTCTACATCATCCAGGTTTTTTGGAGCTTCTCCCCCATTTTCATCAGAAAAGAGCAGCCCCTGCCCTCCCGGTTCTTCGCCCAGGTATTTTTGCGTGAGCGTGCGAAATTCCATCCGCTTAAAAAAGAGTCCCAGGCTTTTCTTGTCGGGCCCGCTCCATCCCAGGGTTTCCCAGTCTTGTACGTCAGGCACGTCGGTTTTTATAGTCACCATCATTTTGGCGTGAAGCGCCTGCTCTTTGAACTCCGTGAGACCCTCCCGGGCGCGTTTCGCTTTCATTCCGGGCGCGGCTTCTATCGCTTTCTCGAGCGATCCGTATTTGTTTACCAGCTTAGGTGCTCCTTTCTTCCCGATTCCGGGAACGCCGGGTATGTTATCTGATGTATCGCCGATCATCGCCAGCACATCAATCACTTTATCGGGATACACTCCAAAGTATTTTTTCACTCCTTCCGGGTCGATGATATTAAAGCCCCCGTTTTTGTTATCGGGCTTCACCATCACCACATGATCGCGAACAAGCTGCATGAAATCTTTATCCGGCGTAACGAGGTATGCTTCCACATCATCTTCGTGGGCGTCGTAGGCAATCGTACCGATCACATCATCCGCCTCATAGCCATCTTTTTCGATATTCTTAATTCCAAAATTTTCAATCATCTCTTTGATGAGCGGAATTCCAACCTTCAGTTCTTCGGGTTGCGGTGGGCGGTTCGCTTTATACTCTTCATCTTTTTCATGGCGGAATGTCGGTGCGTGCGTGTCCCAGGCTACAGCAATGTGGGTCGGTTTCTCCTCTTCCAATAGTTTCACAAGCGTGTTTGCAAACCCGAGAATCGGGCCGGTAGCAATCCCTTCTGAGTTCTTCAGCCGGCTTTTGATGAATGCAAAATGGGCACGGTACGCAAGTGCCATGCCGTCGAGGAGATAAAGTTTTTTCTTAGCCATTCCTTACATTTATAATCGTGATTCTGACGTTTTAGTCTTGATAACCTGAGTTCGATTAATAATATATTTCATTTATTTGGTATCCAGTCTCCCCTAAAAAGGGAAGATTTTCCCAAAGGGATCCCTTCAGGGCCCTTTTGAAAGGATGTGAGAAAATAACGTATCAATACTTATTGAGAATTATAAAATTCACCACGAAGCCACGAGGGCTCGAAGATTCACGAAGTGGATTTGTTTGATTCTATTAAACTTCGTGTATCTTCGTGACTTTGTGCCTTAGTGGTAAAAATAAATGGTTCATATATTTGATTGTGAATTTTCTCACAGCCTCTACAAAGGGGGACTTTTAATGTCATTATTTAAGAACTCAGGTTGATATTAAAGATACAACTCCATGCCAAGCCTGAAAAATCTGATCCCGCCTTTTTCTGTCTGCAATACAATGGACTGTAGGGTCGGAATCCTGTATTTTATTTTGGACTGCTAAATTTATCAAACCGAATAGGCTGCTGCACGGAGCATCATTTAACTTTAAATTTGTCTGAAGCTTGTCATTTGTAACCTCCATTTTAGTGCCGACCGATTTTTCCCGAAAGTCGGAAAATGCCATCCGGTATGCGTGTGAAATTGCCAGTAATACGGGAGCGGAAGTCCATTTTCTGAATATCATCGAAGAGCCGTACGATTTTCCGTCACGTGTGGATGAAATTTTGAAGGAAAAAAAGGAGCAGAACGAGAAGCGGCTGACGTCGATGATTGAAGAACTGCATTCGGTTGATGAATTTCGAATTGTGCAGATGAAAGGGCTGGTTCGCGTTGGTAAGGTGATCTCCACCACGCGGTCGGTTGCCCGCGAATATGATCACAATCTTGTAGTAATCGGGCTTGGAGGTGATGCGGATCTCAAAAAAGTTCTATACGGTAGCATCACCAATAATCTGCTCATGACGAGCTCCATACCAGTTCTGGCCATAGCGAAGCGAATCGATTACCGGCAGCCGCGCAGGCTCCTTTTTGCAACCGGCCTTCGGAAAAAAGATATCGCCCACATCAAAAAGATGCGGGAGTTTAGTATTGATATCGGTGTTTCACTGGAGGTTGTGCATATTTCGGAACCTGACACCAAAACGAATCCTGGTAAAGTAGAGTCATTCAACCAGAAACTGCAGAAGATCACCAAAAACCCGGAAGCTTCGCTGACGATTCACAATGCACCGTCATTCATGGAGGGAATCACCGAACTGATCGGGGATGATAAACATACACTTTTAGTGATGACCCGCTACCGCAAAAAATTCCTGGAATGGCTGCTCTCCAACAGCACCGTCCGTACAGTCGCTCAGATGGCCTCCGTTCCGCTGCTGATGCTTCCGGCTGATGAGTGAAATTGGATTGGGTGGCATGAGAAATACCATATCTCCAGAGCGTTGGTTTTTTCATCGGACGAGTTCCTGCGCCTCTATCTCTAATTCAAAGCCATGTACTTATTCAAAACCATGTGACCAGCCGATCAGATCTTGTATGAACAACTAAGTTCATCTACTCCTAATTTTAAAACGAACGATACCACTCCGAAGGAGTGCAACGTGAATAGCCCTCAGCGTAGCTGGGGGAATTGAACGCTGCGCCTAAACCTCAACCCCGATAGCGGGTTGAATTCCCCGGCATCGGAATATATCACTTTGATAGCTTTAACCTTTCATCCCACTGGTTTAACCAATCACACAGCCAGCTCTTTAAGTTTTGCGATCTCTTCGGGCCAGCGGTCGGGGTTAGGCGTTTCGAGAATGAGCGGAATTCCATCAAACCGTTCATCTTTCATAATCAGCTCAAACGGCGTCCACCCGATATGTCCGTCTCCCAGACTGTCGTGGCGGTCAACCTGAGTGCCGCACGCTTTTTTGGAGTCGTTCAGATGCATTGCTAGAAGGTATTTCAGCCCGACTATATCGCTGAACTGCTGAATGGTATCTTCAAAGCCCTCTGCCGTTGAGATATCATATCCGCCGGCGAACGCATGAGCCGTATCGATACAAACACCAACACGATCTTTTTGATCCACCTGCTCAATCATTTCGGCCAGGTGTTCAAACCTGAATCCCATATTGGTACCCTGACCTGCCGTATTTTCGATGGCAGCCTTCACATACTCCGTCTGATCCAGCGCGATGTTGATCGACTCGGCATTTCGTGCCAGGCAATCTTTTTCGGTGATTTTATTCAGATGGCTTCCGGGATGAAAATTGAGCAGTTTAATTCCCAGCTCTTCACACCGCTGCATCTCCACGAGAAAAGCATCTCTCGATTTTTGCAGCTTCGGTTTTTCGGGATGTCCCAGGTTGATCAGGTAGCTGTCGTGCGGAATGATGGCATCCATGGTGTAGCCATATTCGCTGCACCGTTCTTTAAACAGTGTGATATTTTCTTCGGTAAGCGGCTTAGATTTCCACTGACGCTGATTTTTTGTGAAGAGTGCAAAACCGGTTGCGCCAATTTCGTGAGCGCGAACCGGTGCATTTTCAACACCACCGGCCGCACTCACATGTGCTCCAATATACTTCATGAAATTGTCTGTCCTTTAGTTTCCAAACATTTCGTCGTAATCTTCCATCGAGGCTTCAATGACCTTAAACGCTTCTTCGCGGCCATACACCTTTTCAACGGAGACATCCACTTTTTTGCCCGGAATCATCTTGTAAGTGGCAAAATAGTGACGCAGACGCTCAATCAGCACTTCCGGGATATCGGTGATATTATTTACATCCTTATAATACTGATCGTTGCTCAGAACAGAGATAATTTTATCATCGGCTTCACCTTCGTCAATCATATGAAGTCCGCCAACCACACGGGCTTCCAGGATCACTTCCGAACGGTCAATCGGCCGCTCACTCAGCACACAAATATCGAGCGGATCGCCATCGCCAAGCTTGGTATCCTCAGACAGGGCTCCAACACGGTCACCACAGTACGTTCTGGGAATAAATCCGTAGAGTGATGGCGGCAGTGAAGAGCTTCGCTGCGGACGATCAACACGCATGTACCCGGTTTTTTTGTCAACCTCGTATTTAATCGTATCGAAAGAGGTAATCTCAACAAAAGCGTTTACGACTTCCGGAGTATTTGCCCCGACTTCAAGTCCGTGCCAGGGGTGTGGGCGCCATCGGTAAAAAGGGTTGGGAAAATTCAATGTTATCTTATTTAGGTTAGTTTTAGTATTTCCGGGCGGCCGGTTGGCGCCCGCAGATCGTGTTCGTTTACAATTAGTTCATGATTGCGTTCAGTTTGTCCAGGTTATCCTGCACTCTGAGCGAATCGATAACTTCTGCGATATCACCTTTCATGATATCGTCGAGATTATATAGTGTTAAATTAATTCGGTGGTCGGTTAACCTGCCCTGTGGGAAATTGTATGTGCGGATTTTCGCACTTCTGTCACCCGTGGATACCTGGCTTTTTCTTTCAGCGGCGCGTTCAGCCCGCAGTTTTTCCTGTTCAATTTCGTAAATTTTTGAGCGCAGCATGGTCAGGGCTTTATCTTTATTCTGATGCTGCGACCGCTCCTGCTGGCACTCTACCACAATGCCGGTCGGTTCATGGGTCAGCCGGATTGCGGAGTCGGTTTTGTTTACGTGCTGACCTCCGGCCCCGCTCGAGCGAAACGTATCCACACGGATATCGCCCATATCGAGGTTCACCTCTTCCACTTCTTCCACTTCGGGAAGAACAGCAACCGTTGCCGCCGATGTGTGAACGCGTCCCTGCGATTCGGTATCGGGAACCCGCTGCACGCGGTGAACTCCGCTCTCGTACTTCATCTTGCCAAACACTTCACTGCCGGAGAGTTCAAACACTATTTCTTTAAATCCGCCCATATCTCCTTCCTGGACCGAAAGAACACTCATTTTCCATTTTTCAGAATCGGCGTACCGGCGATACATATCAAACAGGTCACCGGCAAAAATTGCGGCTTCATCCCCGCCTGTTCCCGAGCGTATCTCAATGATACAATTTTTGGAATCATCGGGATCTTTGGGAATCAGTTTATACTTGATATCCTTCTCAAGCTGTTCCAGCTCCTCTTTCAGTTCACCGGATTCCAAACGAGCCATCTCGGTAATTTCGGCATCTTCATCAATCTCCATCAGCTCGGCATTCCCCTCAATCTGGTGCTGAATCTCTTTCCACCGGTCGAAATCTTCTACAAGCTCTTTCAGCTGGGTGTGCTCTTTGGTAAGCTCGGTATACTCTTTCGGGCGGTCATAGATCGCCGGATCGGCCATCGCCTGGTTGATCTCATCGTACCGCTCACGTATCTGTTCGAGTTTTGCTTCTAAATCCATAGGGGTATTCTGTAAAAATTGACAGACATAAAGATATTGAATTTTTTGCGTGGAAATGAACCGAATCGCAGATCAAAATTGAATCAGAGTTTTGTACCTTTCAGGCCGGATTTATAACAGAAATTTTAAAATGTCCGGGCAGTTTTACTACCGATTGTGCCCGGTCAGTTCTTTTATTGATTATTTTCAGATATGCAAAAAAACAGTTTAGAAGCGGGATTTACCATAGGATTTCTTGGAGCGGGACAGCTTGCGCGAATGTCGGCCCTGCAAGCCTTTCGATTTGGAATGCAGGTGGCTGTATTTTCCGATCGCAGTGAGCAGGAGCCCGTGGAATTTGTCACACCTCATGCATACAACGGTTCATTTGATGATGTTGAGAGCATGATCGAATTTGCCCGCGCTTGTGATGTGATCACTCTTGAAAATGAATTCATCGACTCTTCCATTCTGTTTGAACTTCGTGAACGAACCGGAACGCCGATCTACCCTTCTCCCGAATCATTTGAAATGATTGAAAATAAAGAGATTGAAAAACTGACGTTCAGTGATGCCGGCATTCCCGTAACTCCAAGCCGGATTGTTCAAGCCCCGGAAGAGATTGAAGCCTTTGCCGATGAGTTTGGGTGGCCGGTGATGTTAAAATCATCCAAGGGCGGGTATGACGGTTACGGAAACCGCACGGTGAAACATCCGGGTGAAACGTCCGCTGCATTCAGTGAGCTGGGTGGAGATGATGGCCGCGATATCCTGGCGGAATCCTTTGTGGATTTCACCCACGAACTGGCGGTTCAGGTAGCGCGGAATGGAAGCGAAACCGTGGTCTATCCCTGCGTGGAAACCGTGCAGCAAGATCATATCTGCGTGGCGGTAAAATCTCCGGCAGATATCGACCCGGTGCTGGCAGAAGAGGCTCAGCGTTTGGCCCGTAAAGCCGCCGAAGCGATTGACGGAAGGGGAATTTTTGCCTTTGAATTTTTCCTGACTACCGACGGTCAGGTTCTGCTCAACGAAACCGCGCCCCGTCCCCACAACTCCGGACATTACACCATCGAAGGATGCATCACATCACAATTCGAAAATCATATACGTGCAGTAACCGGACTCCCGCTCGGCTCATCCGAACTGACTCATGACGCATCCGTAATGATCAATCTTCTCGGCACTGATAAACGAACTGCGCGCGTGGATTTTGCTGATGATGCACTCAATCAGGCGAACGGACACCTCCACATATACGGTAAAACCGGCAGCAAACCGGGACGAAAAATGGCACACTACACCCTGCTCGGAGATTCAATGGAGGAGATTTACGACCGGGCGATTAAAGCGACGCTGAATATCAGAATTTAAACCTGACCTGATGAATTCACGTTATTGAATCAATAGAAAAACACTCAATCAATCTGCATAAACATGTCAAAACCAATTGTAGGACTGGTAATGGGCAGCGACAGCGACTGGCCCACCATGAAAGAAGCCGCTGAAATTCTTGAACTTTTCGACATTCCATTTGAGAAAAAAGTGGTTTCAGCCCACCGCACACCCGATTTAATGGCCGGATACGGGAAAGAAGCCCGGTCGAAAGGGTTAAAAGTTGTGATTGCTGGTGCCGGAGGAGCGGCTCATCTGCCCGGAATGCTGGCGGCATATACTACCCTGCCGGTGATTGGCGTTCCTGTCAAGACAACCGCGCTTGGCGGAGTCGACAGCCTCTATTCAATTGTTCAGATGCCGAACGGAGTCCCTGTAGCGACTGTGGCCATCGGCAAAGCGAAAAATGCCGGGCTGCTTGCCGCGAGAATCCTCAGTATTGAAAGTGAAGAGCTGGCCGGTAAACTGGAGGAGTATCACGCTTTGATGGCGGAAGAGTCCCTCAAGAAAACTGAAAATCTGAAATAGATGGTTTCATGAGCAAAAAAACAGGCCTGATTATTGTCGCCTTTCTCATAATCTTTATTGTGATCCGGGTGAATTTTGCGCTGAACTACTCGACTCAGAACCAATCTTCGGAGGCCGCGGAACCGTTTTCTCCGGAACTTCCGGTTTCGTTTACCGGAACACTGCCCTGTGCAAGTTGTCCCGGGATCAGCTATGAGCTCCGCCTTGAAGAGAACCAATCCTTTACAGAATTCAGCCGGTATCTTGATCGGGACCCGGGCGATTTTGTCTACACCGGACGCTGGTCCGCCGCCGAAGACAGCCTGACCCTCCACTTCGATCACTCAGATGATATAAAACAGTTTCTGTATGCTGATGAAACCCTCAAATTGCTCGACAGTGAGGGAGAGACCATTACCGGTGAACTTGAAGATCACTATGAACTGCAGAAAAATGATGAATTTCGGTCTATTCTGAACCTGCATCGTGAACTTCGTACAGAAGGTGTTACCTTTGTGGCCAACGGAAATGAACCGTTTTGGTCATACCGAATCCTGGAGAACAATACACTGGAATATGCTGCCCCCGGTGAAGAACAAATCTCCCGATCGATTCAAAAAGAAAACAATGAAGAAGGGTTTGAACTGACCGCAGAATTGAGCAGCGGGTTGATCCTGGAATCAATCGTTGAGGAGAAATTTTGCAAGGACACGATGAGCGGATTCCGCTTTTCACATACCGTTACAATCACACTCGGCGAAGAGACCCACTCCGGGTGTGGCCGGTTTTTGAGGTGAAAGACACTCAGACATGGTATTTCTGTTCCATCATCCGCGTTCTTGGTGATAGAACATCAACTACCTGCCAGCATATGCAGGGTTCCGAGTCTTGAGAAATACCATGTCTCCTCCACGCCCGGTTACTTGCCCCTCAGACATGGTATTTCTGTTCACTCATCCCTGTTCTTGGCGATAGAACATCAACAACCTGCCAGTATATGCAGGGTTCCAAGTCTTGAGAAATACCATGTCTCCTCCACGCCCGGTTCCTTGCCCCTCAGACATGGTATTTCTGTTCACTCATCCCTGTTCTTAGCGATAGAACATCAACTACCTTGCCAGCTCATGAAGGGTTCCGAGTCTTGAGAAATACCATGTCTCCTCCACGCCCGGTTCCTTGCCCTCAGACATGGTATTTCTGTTCGATCATCCCTGTTCTTAGCGATAGAACATCAACTACCTGCCAGCTCATGAAGGATTCCGAGTCTTGAGAAATACCATGTCTCTTCCACACCCAAATCCTTGCCACCAGACATGGTATTTCTGTTCGACCATCCCCGATATTGGTAATAGAACATCCACAACCACTCAGCTCATGTAAGGTTCCGAGCCTTGAGAAATACCATGTCTCTTCCACGCCCGGTTCCTTGCCACCAGACATGGTATTTCTGTTCAATCATCCCCGTTCTTGGTAAAAGAATATCAACAACCTGCCAGCCTGTGCAAGATTCCGAATCACGAGAAATACCATGTCTCCTTCACGCCCGGTTACTTGTTTAGAATTTTTTACTATATTTTTCGAATGAGTCTACTCTACAACTTCCCATTTGAAGCAAATGAGATCTACCATGTTTACAACAAAGCCGTAGGAAAGGAAAAACTCTTTTACGGTGAAGACAACTATAGATTTTTTCTTCAAAAATTTAGTCAATATTTATCTGACTCTGCTCACGTCTACACATACTGCTTGATACCCAATCATTTCCACTTTTTGATTCGGGTTGCTCCAACCTCGTCGCCAAATTTAATTTCAGAAAAATTCAGAAGATTTCTGATTTCCTATTCAAAATCCATAAATAAACAGCAAGAAAGAAGTGGTTCACTTTTCAATAAACACTTAAAGCGGGTGAAGATTGACCATATGGAGCAGTTAATTTGGATCGTTTATTATATTCATAGAAATCCATTGCACCACGGAATCACAAAAGATTTTAAAACATATAAATGGAGCTCTTTCAAAGCATTAGTATCTAACAAATACACTGAACTCAAAAGACAGGAACTCTACGAGTGGTTTGATGGGAAAAAGCATTTCTTACAATTTCATGAGGAAAATCAAGTGCTTGATTTGGAGCGTTTCAGTCATCTATTCCTTGAATAATATAAATCCCCAGACATGGTATTTCTGTTCGACCCTCCCCGTTCTTGGCGATAGAACATCAAGTACCTGCCAGCCTATGCAGGGTTCCGAGCCTTGAGAAATACCATGCCTCCTCCACGCCCGGTTCCTTGCCCTCAGACATGGTATTTCTGTTCGATCATCCACGTCTTGGCGATAGAATATCAACTAGCTTGCAAGCTCATGCAGGATTCCGAGCCTTGAGAAATACCATGTCTCCTCCACGCCCAATTCCTTGCCACCAGACATGGTATTTCTGTTCGATCATCCCCTTTCTTGGCAAAAAACATCAACAACCTACCAGCCTGTGCAGGGTTCCGAGCCACGAGAAATACCATGTCTCCTCCACGCCCGGTTACTTGCCCCTCAGACATGGTATTTCTGTTTGATCATCCCCGTTCTTGGCGATAGAATATCAACTACCTTGCAAGCTCATGCAGGATTCCGAGCCTTGAGAAATACCATGTCTCCTCCACACTCTATTCCTTGCCACTTAGACATGGTATTTCTGTTCGATCATCCCCGTTCTTGGTGATAGAACCAGAATAACTTCCCAGCTCATACCAGATACCAAGCCACGAGAAATACCATGTCTTGTACATCAACCCACACTACGGTTGTATTCAATCACCTCTTCATACGCTTCGAGGACTCCCTGTGTGGTTTCTCCAACCGTGACTTTGGCCACATCTTTGGCAACTTTTCGTGCATTGCTTGGCGCAAATGGCATTTTCACTTCTTTCAGCGCTACCGCATCACCGCCGGTATCCCCGATATAGGCCATCTGGTCAAGTGAAATATTCAGATGTTCGCCAAGCAGCTGCAGCCCTCTGAGTTTGTTGTTACCGGGCATTAAGATGTTAATGGAGATCTCGGTTGTGTGAATCTCCAGACCTTCAAAGTTTTCAGGGATGTATTTTAGCGCACGTTCATGAATTTTGTTAATCACAGATTCATCCGGACATACAATCCCGGCATCCATCATTTTTGTGAATTCCAGAATCGCATTTGGATACTCCGGCAGAATTTCGTCGGTGAGCCACGCTTTTACAGCGTAAATCGGATCGAGGGATTCGCCCGTTTCATCGAGGGCTGTCTGGATGCGGTTTCCCTCCCAGTGGTAAAGTCCCGCGCTTTCAAACACAAACGGATAGCGAATATCAAGCCACTGCCCTACAGCCTCGGCATATGGGAATGGCCGACCGGTGCAGATGGTGAGCGGCGGAATTTCTGAATCCTCCGCACTTTTCTGGTTTAGCTCACGCAGCCTGTTGATCGATTCCCAGTGCGGTGTTTTGAAAGGGTGAGAAATACATCCGTCAAGATCGGTTACAAATAGTTTAATCATAAAAATTATGCAAATGCAGGTTCTTTATTTTTTTCTGATCTGATGGTAAAATCGGGGAAGAAAAGTGAAAGTGACAGAAATACCATTCCGATCAGAACCATCAGCTGATAGCGGTTCACGTAGTTGGCATACTCCTGGGATGAAAACTGTCCGCGTTCGAGTTCGCTTAATCGAGAAAGGAACGGCTCGATGGTGTCACTGCCCCGTGAAATCTCATAATAGTTGCCCCCGCCCAGTGCGGCGATATTTCGCATCGATTCTGCGCCAAGCTGCGTGGTCACTTCCTGGCCCTGGCTGTCACGATGGTAACCGCGCAGGGTTCCATTGTCGTAAATCGGAATTCTGCCGCCCTGTTCCGTGCCGATACCCACAGTAAAAATGGTTACCCCCATCTGGTTCAGCCGCTCTACGGCTGAACGGTAATCGGGGCCGTGACTTTCTCCATCAGCAATAAACAGCAGAACATCAGCAGCATCACTGTTCTCTTCGATCGACTGAAAGGTTTCTTCAGCCTTTACCATCGCTGCATGAAAATTGGTGGTGGAAGATGGCATTTGATCGGTTTGAGCGATATCGAGATAGAGACGAAGCGCGGAGTAGTCAAGCGTCATCGGGCTTTGTACAAAAGCTTCGCCGGTAAAAACGAGCAGTCCTACCCTGTCACCCTCCAGCCGGTCGACCAGTCTGTTGATCTCAAACTTCGCTTTTTCGAGCCGACTTGGAGAGATATCCTCCGCATTCATACTTCGGGAAAGATCGAGTGCGATAAGCATATTCACGCCCGAGCGCTCCACTTCGCGAATTTCGGTGCCGATTTTCGGACCGGCAAGCGCCACGATGAAAAAAAACATCGCGATCAGAAAACTGAAAAACCGGACTCTCTCTCCGGTGCGCCAAAAATTCAGCCGGAGCAATGATAGAAGCCGGTCATCAAAAAGTTCCTGGCGTTTTTTGTTGCGAACCACCCGAACCCACCAGAAAACTCCCCAGAAAAGCGGGATCAGAAATAAAAGCCAGAGGTATGTGCTGTTGTCCCAGATCATATTGTGTGTTTACTTGCTTACGTACTTGAAAAACGTGTGAAAGATAACCATTAAAACCGTTAACGCAGAAGAAACTTGAACGACCGGATTGATCCTTCATTGTGCCGGGCGGATGGTATATAGTTCAAAATTTCTTTTGCTGATATGCAGCCTGAACGGGTTCGGGATCTGTATCAGACTGGGATGCTTCTTCTGCCGGCACAATTTTCATCAGCCAGAAAACCCCAACCATACTCAGCATAATGGAGAATAAGAATATCGTCTCACGAATGGTAAGCAGGTTGAACTCCAGCAGAAGAGCCGCAATGGTGACCGATACCGACTGTGCAAGGGTAAACAGAAGCCATTCGGTGCTGAACACGCGTCCCCGGAATGTATCCGGTGCGCGTCTCTGAAGAAGAACGGTGCTCATCACCCAGTTTGAACCGGAGGCGGCGTGTGCAAGCATCACCAATATTGTAATCAGATACAGCGCCTCTGAAATGCTTACAAGCGTATACATCAAACCGCCAAAAACCATGCAGAAACCCATCGCTTTAATCCATGTGGACTCCTTGTTGAATATTCGCCGACCGATTACAGGACCAATCCCGGTGCCCACTCCTCGCGCCGCATACAAGATTCCCAGGCCGACGCTGCCCATCAGCAGAATATCTTCCGCCACTAAAATCAACAAATAGACCAGCGCACCGATACAGCTTGTAAACATCCCCTTTGCCATCGTTGGACGCATAACTTCGGGGTGATCTATCAAAAACTGAAACCCTTCTTTGATGCCTGTGAGCGGATTCCTGGTTCGTTTTTTCTCCTTGTCGCTCATCACCTCCTGCGGGATTACGGCACGGTAAATAAACACGGCCGACAGCAGGTATGTGAAAAAATTGATTACAAAAACGGCGTCCGTTCCCAGCCATGCGGTTGCAAATCCGCCGACGGCCATTCCGGATGTAAAAATAATGCTCCAGGATGCAGCAGAGAGAATATTGGCAATCACCAGCTCCTGCGGCGTGGTTACATTTGGGATGGATGAGGTTTTGGCCGGCTCAAAAATTGCTGAAAAAATCATCTGAACAGCCATCAGCAGGTAGGCCAGCCAGAGCAGTTCGTATGATACGATCAAAATAAATCCGAGCACCACAAAACCGCGAAAAATATCGCACCAGATCATGAGTTTGCGCCGGTTCATCCGGTCGGTGATATATCCCGCAAAAGGAGAAAAAAGCGCCAGGCTCAGCGTTTTAATCACAATGATCAACCCGAGCAGAAGTTCCGAATCTGTATAGGATTGGATCAGGGCGTAAATCGCCAGCAAGCCAAACCAATCCCCAAAATTTGATATAATCTGGGCAAGCCAAAGACGGCGGTAGTTCTTGTTGTTGCCAACAAGGTCGAAATATGGTTTGGGGGAAAATTTCAAAAGAGAGCGCTCAGGTGCGTTTTTTAATCACGGAATATTTCAGATTGACTACTCCACACCTGTACTGCCAAAACCTCCATCGCCGCGTTCTGTCTCCTCAAGGGAGTCTACTTCGGTTACTACGGCCTGAATGACAGGTGCAATCACCATTTGTGCGATTCGGTCGCCGTGCCGGATTGTGAACGGTTCGCTGCCCAGGTTTACAGCCAGGAGTTTTACCTCTCCCCTGTAGTCGGCATCAATGGTTCCGGGCGTATTTAACATGGTGATGCCGTGCCGGAATGCCATGCCGCTGCGCGGACGAATCTGCGCTTCGAAACCACGCGGGATCGACATTTTGAGGCCGGTGGGGATCAGCTGCCGCTCACCCGGTTTTAGTTCTACGGGTTCAGCCAGTGCCGCCCGAAGGTCCATGCCGGCAGAGTCAGCCGATTCGTAGGATGGAAGCTGCAGATCGTTTGCATGTGGCAGTTTCTGAAATTTACATACCATCGTAGTGTGTTCGCTCATAGGATATTAGTCGTACTCTTACGTTTCCAAAAATAACTTTTACGTGTGCTTCAAGCGGCACTCTTAAATCATCGGTTAAATACCAGGCTTTGAATTCACCTGAAAATCCGAACGGGCCGTCCGCGTCTGTTGTACCTTCGCTAAAATAGGTTTCTACGTCATCATCGAAAGCGTCATAACTTCGCATCTCAATGTTTGAACTGCTTGATGCGGTCAGGTAGCTTTTTTCTCCTTCGATATACACCGGAAGTTCATACGGCTCCTCGATACCGGCAAACAGCCGGGAGTAAAGGAAAACCAAATCGCCGCCGCTGGCGGGTTCTTCGAGTTCGAGCGTGTCAGCAGGTTCGCCTTTTTCAAAAAAACGGACCTCCATCGCCTCCCGGTCAAATTTGATCTTTGCCGTTTCGTACTCCTCATCGTGGATATCATCACGCCAGAACAGATGGCTGTAAAACCAATCCTGGTTATAGCTGAACAGCGTTTCGTAGTTCACGATGCGTGTTCCCACGAAAGGTACGCGGCGGTTGGATCGAATTCGTGTTCGCAGATGGTGAACCGTTTCGCCCTGGTAGGTTGTATCGGGCAGAATCTCAACATCAACCCAGCCGAGTGTAAAAAAACCGTACCGCACTTCGAATTCAAACACTTCACGAACGTCCATCAGCATCTGCTTAGTCGGCGGCTCATCCCTGTCGAACGTGAGGTTGTGATCCTGCGCCTGCAGATTCTGAATCAACGCTCCCGGGAGGAGAATCATCAGCAAGAGGAAATATTTAAATAAATGATTCAAACGCATCTTCATCATATCCAACCAGCACAGCGCCGTCTCCTTCCTCTTCAATCACCGGCCGTTTAATCATCATTTGGTTTTCCAGCAGTTTTTCAAACAGTTCCTCATCACTCAAATCCTGATCCTTCAGGCCAAGATTCCGCCAGGTCGTTCCACGGCGGTTGATCAGCACGTCGAGACCTACTTTATGCACAAACTCATCCAGTTTATCAGCGGAAAGCGGCTCTTTTTTCAGATTTACAAACGTGTACTCAATATCACGCTCATCCAGCCATTTCAGCGAGTCCCGAACTTTATTACAGTTTTTGATGCCATAAACCTTTAGCATAATCGATATATTCTGTTTACAGTTATTGATTGTTTTTCGGGGATTGATATACTCAACGACCGGTGACCCCGTTCTCTACACCGCCGCAAATTATGAACAACGTTAAAGATACAACGATTACGATCCATTTATTAACCAATATCGTTAAATCCTTTACCGCTTTTCCATTACGGAGTAAACCGTGTTTTTCTGATAATGATTCATCCCGATCCAGCGCGAATTTGAAAAATCTCATTCCATTCACCTCGTTTCGATACGCTGCGGTTGCGGTTCTGCTGATCGCTATAATTAGCGCCTGCGGGCAGGATGATGATCAGCGGGATTTTGAACAAGAAGCGTTCTCCCTTCCGGATGGTATCACGCAGACAGACAATTCTGGTCAGATTGTGGAAGGAAATGAAGATCCCGACGACTGGCGTGTTGCCCCATTTTTCCAGGGGCTGGTCTATATTGATCCGCTGCCATTCCCAAATCCCGTTCAAGTGAGTGATGTGCTGAGAATTCACGTGGATCCGTTCCAGGAGGCTTTGAATGGCCTGATCATCCTGGTGATCAGTGAAAATGCGGCAAACAGGGAACCCCGCCAAATCTACAATCATGCACAGAGCCCTCTGCCCCCCGGCCCTACTGTGGTTGACCTGAATCCCATTCAGTTTAGCTGGAACAATACGGCTCAAAATGCGCGCGGCCTGCACCGGCTGATTTTAGTTGATGGATCTGGAAACGTAATCAGTTATGGCGACATCCTTGTAGAGTAGAATTTTACCTCCAGGATTCTAAAATCAACTCACCAAATTTTACAGAAATTGATCGTAGAATTGTGAAAGTTAGGAACGAAGTCTCTGTTCCAGGTAATCACTCGTATAACCATCAATTTCTGCTCTATGAAAACATCGATATCGCTCCTCTCCCTGCTCTTTATTATTCAATTCTCCCTGCTCCATGCCCAAACTACAACGAACGATCCGTTTCCTGACCCGCTGATTGCTGATGAGGATGTGATCCTCGTAGGGGCTGAAGAGTTTGCCGAACTGCCTGATTACGACGGCAATCCCGTCCGGATGATGCTGATGGTGGATGAGCCGGGAACCTCCCGGATGTTTGTGAATGACATGTACGGCCCGATTTACAGTGTGAGTTATGATGGAGAAGAAGTCTCGCTTTATGTTAATATCAACGATCCGGAGTGGGGAGTTGGAGTTGAGTACAGGGGACGCGAACGAGGATTTCAGAGCTTTGCATTTCATCCCGATTTTGGCAGGGAAGGGAGTGAAGGGTACGGCCGTTTTTATACATTTTCGGATGTGAGAGATAATGAAACAACACCTGATTTCATACCTAATGGAGGTGACAACACCCATCACACGGTACTGCACGAATGGATTGCGGATGATCCTTCTGCGGATCGGTTTGATGGAGAGGCTCCCCGCGAACTAATGCGGTTTGAGCAGCCGTTTGGCAATCACAACGCCGGACTGATCGCCTTTCACCCTTTCGCCGAAGCGGGCAGCAGTGAATACGGCCTGTTGTACATCGGCTCGGCTGACGGAGGGAGCGGCGGTGATCCGCTGAATCTGTCGCTGGATCTCACTTCGGCTTTCGGTAAAATGCTTCGGATTGATCCGCTTGGATCAAACAGTGAAAACGGGCAATACGGTATTCCGGACGACAATCCCTGGGCAGGCGAAGAGTTCAGCGATGAGCTCGGTGAGATTTATGCGTACGGAATGCGCAACCCGCAGCGCTTCGGATGGGATCCGGATAATAATAATCTTTTTATGGCCGATATCGGGCAAAACATTGTCGAAAAAGTGAGCCTTGTACCTAAAGGCGGAAATCTGGGATGGAATGAGTGGGAAGGGAGCTACCGGTTTGTCAGCCGATCCGAAGTCATTGTGGATGAGCCGCGAAGTGATCCGGATGTGGTATATCCTGTAGTGGAATATGGCAGGTATGATCCGCTGATGGCAAATCGCGTGGCCGTAACCGGAATTCACGTCTATCGTGACGGACCGGTCTCGCAACTGATGGATCTTGTTCTATTTGGTGATATGGTGAATGGCGAAATCTTTTACTTTGATGCGGATAACCTCCCCGAAGGCGGAACGGAAGGACTCCGGCGTGTACTGCTGCATGATGAGAATGGAGACAGTAAAACCTACCTCGAGCTGATTCAGGATAAAAACCGAGAACAAAATCGTGAACCGGCATCCCGAACCGACCTTCGTTTCGGCACCGGCCCGGACAACATGGTGTTTCTGCTAAACAAACAAGATGGCACCATCCGGGTTTTAACTCCGTAGTTAAGCCGGGATTTATATCTCGAGTATTTTTACCACGAAGGACCCGAAGACTCTAAGGTTCACGAAGTTTTTTTAATTCTTCCCTTCGTGTTTCTTCGGGACTTCGCGCCTTCGCGGTTCCCAAACGAAGTTCAGTTGAGGCTTGCTAATAACCAATTTGGCTTTAAATAAATATCCAAAGGTTTACCACGAGGGCACGAGGACTCTAAGGTTCACGAAGTTTTAAATATTGAAAATTCCTCCAACCATATTTCTTCGCGGCCCTGCGCCTTCGCGGTTCCCATCTTACAGTCGAATGTTTACTGTTTACTTCAACGATCAACCACCCTACCTTCAAGTCCGATTTGAATAAACTTCAGCCATTAAAACCCTAACCTGCTTAACGCCACGGACACCATTCTTTGAAACAAAATGAAAACCAAAAATTACCGCGGCTGGCCTGGGCGGGAGTCCTTACCGGAGCAGCGCTCTGGGGCACACTCGGATTGTTTATCGCTCCTCTCACTGAGGCAGGATTTCCAACCCTCACGCTCGCTTTTTTGCGAATGGCCGGTGGCTTCATCCTGGCTCTTCCGCTGCTGTGGATCGCCAAACCGGGTGTCCTGAAACTTAACCGCTGGCAGGATCTCTCCTATTTCATACTTACCGGCACCGTCAGCCTCGGACTTTTTCAGTGGTTTTATCTTTCAGCGATCAATGAACTGGGCATGTCGCTTGCTGTAGTTCTGCTCTACACCGCTCCTGCTTTTGTGGTTATTATGGCGCGGTTTTTATTTGGTGAACCGATCACCCTCCGAAAAACGATCGCCATCTGCATCATGGTTGCAGGATGTGTGTTTGTACTGGAACTTCCGGCTCAATCCGGTCTCAACATCTCGGTCACCGGATTCCTCTTAGGAATGGGTGCGGCAATCACGTTCGCCCTCTATAATGTGAGCAGTAAATTTGCCCTTCAAAAATACAGTGTGTTGACGGTCACAATATACACCTTCCTTTTCGCTGCCATCGGGCTTATGCCGCTTGCAGGTGCCGGCGTTTCGGCGGATCTCTTTCTTCAGACCAACGTTTGGGTTTGGCTTGCATTAATGATGGTTGTTCCCACACTGTTTGCATATGGCTTCTACATGGTTGGACTTCAGAAAATAGAATCAGGCCGCGCCACACTCGCTGCAGTAATTGAATTGCTGGTAGCCGTATTGCTTGGCGTGATTATCGCCCGTGAACCGTTCAGCCCAATGATGGGGGTTGGCGTGCTGATGGTTCTTTCTTCCGTGTTGATGATTAGTCTTTTTCGGCGGGATAAAGTAGTTGTTAGGTGAGTGATTTGGACCGCGGAGTGGGGGTTCTCGCAGCGGCGCGACGGCGCAACGTGTTTGAACCGCAGGGGCGCGAAGTCGCGGAGTTAGTAGATGAGGTTTGCCAATGATAGAATGATTAGATCGCTGAAAAGTATGGTCACATTTATTGGGTACAGTAACTCTACCAGAATCCCGCAGTATGGGGTTAAAGAAACGCGTCACCAAACGAGCGAGCGAGATGAAAGTTACATGTTTTAGGTAAACGGGAAACAGGAAAGAGTAATCTCAAGATTCTGAAGCTTTTGCGCCTGGAATATCAGCAACATTATGTCCCCCATTTTCTCTCATACAATTATTAATTCTACGCAAATATCTTCATTAGTTAAATTCACAAAACGATTATAGCCGGAAAATTAAAATTAAAATTAAAAAAGCTTCCTGACGAATCAGGAAGCTTTCTTGTCATTTAAACATCAGAGTCTTATCTGCCTCCGCCCCGGCTTTTACCTTCGCTGGCAACATAGCTTACACAATCACCCTGATTGCGAAATCCATTGCCATCTTCATCAACCAGGTTTTCCCAGCCACCGTTTTTACATTCTGCCTTATCTTCAGGAGTTGCAAGTGATTCAAAGTTGAAGACCTTGCCGTTAAAATTTACACCGTCCGCAGCAACCGTCCAAGCCGGATTCCCAGAACCGAGGTTCAGTGCGATGGCAGTTACTGTGGCACCGGTTTCAAACCCGACAACGTCATCGAGTGTGTAGAATGGGTCACCACCATTGCCGGCATCTAAACCACCAGCAGTATGACTTGACCAAAATATGCCCTCATCAGCAATGTCGCTTTGGTGTTGCCAGATCTTCGGCTCAACCGGATCCGGATTCGCAACACCGTTTTGCCAGTATGGCTCGTAAACCAGCCAGGTCCAACTATCATCATCAAAGACTACATATAGCTGGTAAGATACAGCAGCCAGCCCTGGACCCTCGTGCTGATATGTCCAGTAAGAAAGCTCTGTTACATCACCAAGAGAAACTCCTTCGCTCAATTCATACCGTATATTGGCTTTTGAAGCAATTTCATCGACAGTGGAAAGCTCTATAGCATACTCACCTAACCCTGCCGGTGCTCCGTAATCAGTTACCCAGGCAAGAGCACCGCCTTCCCTGGTTTCATCTGAAAACCAATCTACTCCAAGATTATTTTCAGAAACAATGTGACTGTGATCGCTAAATGGTAGTGATTCTGTATATGCCTGATGATAAGGTTCTGATTCATCTGCTAGTTGGTTTGAATCTGTTACAGAATCACAGCCCGCTGAAATCAAGCCGACTGTTATCATCAAGAGTACAAGTTGTACAACCCATCTCATATTTTGCTCCGTTTTATTAAGTTTTTATTGATTTAATCTTCTGTCAACTCTCTGAGAATATTATCCCAATCCTCATCGACGCAGAAAAAAGAAACACAAATCGATTCTATTATCTTCAGACAATTCTATTCGTGCCCCCCTAAAATGTTAATGATCATTAACTTACCCAAATTTTATTGAGATTCTATGTAGGAAATATTAATGCTTAGTTTTATGCAGATATTGAGAATTGTAATGATTTATAAAAATGGCTTTTTAATCAAATTTTAGTCTAATAAATTACCAATACTCCGTGCTGATGCGTTGCATTATAACTGGGCTACGGATATGACAACCCTCCGGGTCTTTTTTTAAAGGGATATAAATTTTATCCATCCAGTAGAATTCAATAGAGATGAAAAAAGGTTACTCGCCTGTGCGTAACAAAGAGCCACGGCAGGGGCGCAACATTTTGTAGCCCCCGAGACAGAGCATCGGGGCAGGCCCGTACAAGGGCCGTGTTTTATCCGGCCCGCAGTGCGGGGGAAGAGGACAAGCGTGGCCCGGTATCCCCAAGGCGATGTATTCTGCAGAAGCAAGGAATAATGTCGACGGGGAATTTATCGAAATGGTGCAAAGATTCGGAGTTGGGGTTCTCGCGACGGCGCTACGAAGAAACGTTTTTTTTTACCGCAGGGGCGCGAAGTCGCGGATTTGGGAGATGGAGTTTTGCCGATGATGAAGTGCCGATATTGATAAAAATATAGCTTGATATATCGTTTCGATGGGTATCTTCATCTCAAACGGAAGGCCACACTGAACTTTCACCCAGTATCTATCGATTCCACCAGCTCGTAAATCATATCGGAGACGGAATCATGGTATCCCCAACCTATATTCTCACAGGCTGCTTCGAGATTGATAAGACGATCCCTAAATTTAATGTAATACACCGGGTGTTTTTGAATTTGTTTGCAAAAACTACCCAGCATCGATTCCATGGAGTTGTAGAATCGTTCATCGATGTCGCCGTACTCATTGGTAATATCCGTACCGGTCTCCACGTAATAGAGCTGTAAATCCGCAATTTGACCGGGATAATCCTTCAAAAGCTTACTGTACTCCCTCACCTACTTTCTGGCCCCAGCCAGATCGATTTTGGCGAACATAGAATTTCCGTAGAGGTGAGAATAGATCTTCTTCTTTGCTTCTTTTGTGATCGACTCTACATTTGCCTCATTCGAACTCCGAACGTGAAGCTCCAAAAATTGTCGGTTCTTCGGATTAAGTTTACAAAGCTCCACAATCACGTCACAAAGGTCATCGCGATCGAGATCTTTAAGAAGTGATTTTATGGGGGTTGATTTTGGCATGGTGGTAAAAGAGGTAAAATTCAATTAAAGTGGAAAATCTTCGGGATCTCTTCGAGTGTCCCAGATGTGCAAAATTGTTATGGTCTCACCATCCTCCAAATAAAAAATTTGATAAGCATCTTTCACAAAAAATCGCTCCTCTTGGTTCTTAAGCTTCCTTCCAAGATCAGGAAATCGAGAAAGTAGTTGGACAGTATTCCTAAACGTATCATCCAATTTAGTTGGATAATCTTTACTTCCCAGACGTTGATACCAGTAATCAAGGATCTGGATACGATCTGCTAAAGCCTCTTTTGACCAGACTATCCGTTTAGCCATCGATCTACCAGCTCATCAGCCTGCTCGTTCGTTAGCGTCTCCCCTTTTGAGATACTTCTTTTCGCTTTCTCTATACGCTTGACCTGGTACTCAGTCAATTGAGGTTCAGCTACCGATTGAGATTTATGATCCAGAATAGTTTTGACAGTTTGAAGCAACTCTTCATCATCAATGTTTTCGATTCTCTCGTGAAGGAGGGTTTTTAACTCTTTGGTATTTTGAGACATAGTATCGGAGATTAATTTACAGGTACTCCATTATAATCAAGAAATTCCAAAGATTAAATCTTTTGGTTTAGTGGGGTTTGAACCGCAGGGGCGCAAAGTCGCAGAGATGGGTTCTCGCAACGACGCGACGGCGCAATGTTTTTTTTTGAACCGCTGGGGCGCGAGGTCGCGGAGATGGTTTCTCGCAACGGCGCAATGGCGCAACGTTTTTTGGTGGGTTGGCCCGTGCTGGAGCGACGGCGCAACGTTTTTTAACCGCAGGGGCGCGATGGCGCGGGGTTGGAGGATGGGGTTTTGCCGATGATGAAGTGCCGATATTGATTAAAAAACTCAGTTCATCAATTCAATATACCGTATCAGGGTGCCTTCCTCTTCACTGGTTAGGGAATAGATCCCTCCTTTTCCATCCGCAGCGATCATATGGGTGGTATGGTCCAGTTCAAAGCCTTCGATCAGCTCCAGATCCCAGTTGAAGAGATGGACTTTGTTTGTATATAGTGCGTTTTCTTCCGCTCGCATAGTTCCGCTATAAAGGGCATAGATAAGGTTTGCATCGGCGTCCACCCAGCTGTAGCCCGCTTTACCGCCGTCGTCTACCGGCCAAGGCTGACCAGATTGTGTTTCCAGGCGCATTTTTGGGAGAGGGAATTCTGATCCCTGAACCCGGGTAATGAGAGTGCCATCGGCATCATATTTTTCGATGAAATCAGCATTTAATGAAAACAAAACTTGCCTGATGCGAGGTTGGCGCAGGTCGATAGTTAAAATCGCTGTTAAAAAATTCCTCGTGACCTGAATTCTCACCGCTACAGGATAGCAGCAGCAAAGCGGTTAAAAGTGTGATTAGATATGGGGTGGTTTTTTGAGGCATGTATAAATCTGTAATGTCGGTTAACGGTATATTATTTCAGCGGCCTTTGGAATCAAACTGATGAATTGTATTCTCAGCCAAATCGGCACTAAATACTTTTCCGAAATGATCTACAGCAATATTTTCGACCATACGACCAAAAAAAACTGATCGGTATCCCCAAATGAAATTTCCCAGATTAATTCGATGTCAGTGGCAGGAGTTGGATTTTCAGAATAAACGGTAAGATTTTCAATAGTTGAAAGATACTCAGGCAAATCCTCCGCCTTTTCTGAACCACAACCGACTAATAAGTTTAGTAGAATTAAACAGGTAGCTAATCGCAGAGAATCTATTATTTAAGTTAAGGTACAAAAACGTTTTGGTGTTTTTACGGCGTGGCAATCAATTTTAAAGTCGAGCAAAAAACGCTTGCGCGTACACAGGAAATGCTTGTTAGGCATTTTGATTAGTTGCAAACGGTATAGTTGCTAGAATTCTATTAGTTAGTTTTTTATGTAAATCTTCAGGCGTTTCCCAGACGATGTGATTGTATTGTCTAGTATCGAAGTGAGTTTTATCAATATAGTCTTCTCGACAAGTCCAGATAACAGGAATACCTAATCCTAAGGCATACCCTGCCTCAAAATAGACGCCACCTCTATTATCTGTAAAATCAGCAACTAACAAGTTGCTTCGATTAATTTGAGCAATTATTTCATCACAAATTTTATCATTGTGCTCTAACATGTCTATTCGAAATGGATTCAAGTTTAAATCATCTAAAGCTTTGTGAAATCCATTTTCCCATGCATTATTCATTTCTTCACTAAACCACATTGCAACAAATGCTTGATTATTTTCAGGCTTTCTTTTTCTTAGCTCTTGAATGTATTTCCATCCTTCGAGTGTAATGATAAAATTATTGAATGCTGCACCTTGTGAAAAAATATAGCCTAGATCACTTAGCTTTCTCAGATAATCTATAAATTCAGTCGAATTTTCTGCATAAGCGATTGGGTAATCTTTATTATGATCAATTTCGATCTTTTCAATGATTTTTTCGCATCTCCGATAGAAAAAGAGCATTATTTTGTCAAAAATTTCAAATGGGTCGTGCTCAAAGTATTTATCGTCTAAATCTTCGATTTCATTTATATCTAATTCTAGCTTTATACCTTTTTCAGTCTTTTCTCTGATAAATGCAGAAATGAGATGAGGCTGACTCAACTCCTTCTCTTGTAAAAGTGCTATTGCGGAGTTATAGATCTTATATATACCGCACCGTTCACAATTGACTTCAAATTTTTCATTAGCATTAATTCCGTTGAAGTCAGCAGTATCTTTGCAGAATATACAATTTGAATAGTCAGTCATAGATTTAAAAGTAATTTGTATAAATGCCTAACGATCTACGGTTTAACCGGCTTGGCCTTTGGCTGATAATGTAATTACAACTTAGAATTTCTATAAGCCAACGAATTTTGAACCGGCAAACAACGGCCAAGTCCCTGTTGAAACCGTTATAAAGCCAGATTACTTAAGATTCAAGTCTAGGAATATGAACCTTAAAAACATTTTGTCCGTAATTTCCATATCCATTTTTTTCATAGGTGATTGAACCATCATGTGCTTCACACAACGTTTTTGCGATCCATAAACCCATTCCAATTCCTTCATTGTTTTGGGAATTTTCGCCTCTATAATACTTTTCAAATATTTTTTCAGATTCAGAATCATCAACAAATTTTCCAAATGAAGAAACGTGGACACTTACACTATCTCCATGTTCATAAATTCCAATTTCAATCGATCTGTCATTAGATGAATATTTTATTGCATTGTCAATAAGTATTAAAGGTAAAAATTGGAAGGCCGGGTAGAGTTGTATGTCGTTCACCCTTCCACTGTCATGCCAATTTATTGTTAAATTCTTTTTCTTTGTGTTGTTTCTTAAAAGACGGCTGAATCTCTCAAATAGTTGGAAAACATTTATTGGTTTTTTTCTAGCATATTTGACTTTATTTGTATTAACTAAAATATCAATCATTCCTAAATGCTCTGTCAGAAGTGATATTGAGTTGTAGAGATCAAATAGTTCATTTTCTGAATTCTGCAACTTATCTTCAAATGTATCTCCCTTATTTTTATTGATTAAGTTTTCTGCACAATTTGTTACTGTTGTTGCTGTAGTCTTTACATCATGGAAAACAGAAAAGTGTTCTTCAATAGTGTTTAATATTTTTGACTCAATAACTCCTTCTACATTATTTATCAAGTCTATCACAACTTGTATGTTAGTTTTATCAACAAAATAATTTTTTTTAAATTTCTTTAATGTTGGATTACTGTCTTCATCAAACAGGAGTCCATTTAGAAAAAAAGAGTTCCCATTATTGGTTGATACTTTAAATGTCCGTAAATCTTTGTAGCACTTATAGTAATTTTTGTCTTCATAATTACTTTCGTCAATGCAGTCTAGCCTTTTACATCCGGTACAGGAGTTATTCTGCATCAGCTTTAAACCGTCGTTTAAATTACCATGATAGATGAAAGGGTATGGGGATATGCTTTTAAATTCTTCAAGCTTCATAAGACGTATATAGATTTAAAAACCTTAGGTACATATTTATAATCTGATTTCTAACTAAGTGGTCGTTAATGAATGATAACTCATTTTGAAGCCTAAGGACTTTATTGTTTTTTATTTTATTATGAATTGATTTTTCTAGTGATATAATATCATTAGTTGAGATATTTAATTCATAAAGTTTATCGTGAATTATGTTTATTTCGTTTTCCGGATTAAATCTATTGAAAATGATATTATCCAAAACTTTTTTCATTTCTATAAATCCAACTGGTTTGTCAACTGCATCATCGGCTAAGTCCCAGAATTTTTTCTTAGATAGATCATAAGAATATGCAGAAAAGGCTATGACGATTTGCAAGGGATTATTCTCTTTTATCGATTTTAAAACACCGAAACCATCCTCTTCACTTATGTCTGTAGCAATATCTCTTATGTCTAAAATCAAAATATCAAATTCACCTTGATGTAATGGCTTCATTGATTTTACCTGCTCCCAGTGTTCTAAAGAATATCCTTCCCTGTTAAACTGGTCAATATTTAAAGATTCCTCATCATCAATGAGTAGAATTCGTATTCTATTCTTCAAATTTGAAAGAGCCTTTTCATTAACAAGAGATAGTAGATAACTATCTTTCTCTCTCCAAAAAAAGCTAATTCTTTTTCCTTTGAAATGGCCATATACCTTAGTTCCAATAAAATTTATAACAGATAATGTTAAACCAGCTGCAACAGTTATTAAAAATTTGTTCAAATAAAAATTATTAGGTATTTCTTCCATTCGTCAATTTGTATGGCTTTATAACATAAAATTCCACACCATGCCGTTTGCCAGTGTTACTGTCGCGGAATATTTCAATGATTTATTATTAACAAGCATCTGGCTTTACTGTGGAAATTATGCGTCATCGTTTCGTGGGTTGTTTTCTTGTAATAGATTTATTGCGACACACTTGGTTTCGAAACAGGATGATGCTTTCAAAAACATCACCCAGACAGTATATCCGCTGCATCAAGTCTCCCATCCGCTCGACTTCCCGGGTAGCAACTCCGGTCAAACTCTCCATACCCCTCAAAAAAAAAGCCCGCTGAGTATTTCTCCCAACGGGCCGGAAATTGAATTTTAAGTATGTGTGTAATCCCGGGTTGTTCTGTCCGGGAGGTGTGAAATTAAATGGGGTTGTTTAGAGGCATTAATCAAACTCCGTAACACCCCTCAGATCAAACCGGGAACTTCCGGTTTGATCGTCTCCCCTCCAGGGGAGATCTTCTCACTTTTCACCTTTCACTTCTCACTCCCTAAGAACATCCGGTCGTCGAACCACACGTAATACACTTCTGACACGTGCCGTTGCGGATCATGGTCATGCTGCCGCATTCGGGGCAGGAGTCGCCGGTGTAGCCGAGCTGCTTGGCGCGGTCGTAATCGCTGTCCGCTTTCTCTTCCTGCTGAAGCATGCCAAATTTACTTGTACCTGACGATACCGGTGTTACAGATTCAGGTTCGGGCTGCTTTTCAGGCGCGGCCGCCTGGCTTCCGGTTCCGGTTACCGGCCTGTCGTCATCCTCTTCGGATGGACGTAGTTTTCGTTTCATAATGTCTTCCGGCGGTACGTGCGCCAGGTCTTCGCGGCCCAGGTAGGTTACCGCAAGTTCACGGAAAATGTAGTCAATTACCGAGGTGCTCATCTTCACGTGAGGGCTGCCGTTTACCATGCCGCTCGGCTCAAACTTGGTGAACACAAACGCGTCCACAAACTCTTCGAGCGGAACGCCGTGCTGCAGTCCCAGTGAGATGGAGATCGCAAAGCAGTTCATCAGGCTCCGGAACGCGGCACCTTCGCGATGCATATCCACAAAAATCTCGCCGATCTGGCCGTTGTCATATTCGCCGGTGCGCAGGTAGACGCTCTGTCCGCCGATCTTCACTTTTTGGGTGTAGCCCGCCCGACGGTATGGAAGCCGCTGGCGTCGCGCCACATATTTGTGAATAATCTTCTCGGCCGCTTTCACCACCGTGTTTTGAGCCTCTTCGGTATCTTCATCCTCATCTTCCAGCTCCTCCAGAACGTCGCTCATGGAGTTCAGCGGCTGACTCAGCTTCGATCCGTCGCGATAGAGCGCGTTCGCCTTCAGCATCTTATCCCACGACTCCATGTAGGCGTCTTTGATATCCTCGATCGTCGCCTCGTTCGGCAGGTTGATCGTCTTGGAGATGGCGCCTGAGATAAACGGCTGGGCGGCGGCCATCATGTTGATGTGTCCCGATGCGGAGATGTAGCGCGTTCCGGTCCGGCCGCACTTGTTGGCGCAGTCGAACACGGCCAGATGCTCATCCTTCAGGAAAGGAGCGCCCTCCACGGTCATCGTGCCGCACACATAGTCGTTTGCATCCTGGATCTGCAGTTTTGTAAACCCGAGATGGCGCAGCATATCAAAATTCATGTCGTTGAGCTGCTCATCGGTAATCTCCAGCACCTCTTTGCAGAAATCTTCGCCGAGCGTCCACTGGTTAAAAGCGAACTTGATATCAAAACTACTCGGAAGCGCCGCGTTGATCGCCTCGATCTTCTCATCGGTAAAGCCGATCTCTTTCAGGCTCTCCGGGTTGATGTGCGGTGCGCCGTTGAGCGTTCCGTACCCTTTGGCGAAGTTGATAATTTCGTCGATCTCCTTCGGCTCATACCCGAGGTTTTTCAGCGCAAGCGGCACGCTCTGGTTGATAATCTTAAAGTATCCGCCGCCGGCCAGTTTCTTGAACTTCACCAGGGCAAAGTCGGGCTCGATTCCTGTGGTGTCGCAATCCATTACCAGTCCAATCGTTCCGGTCGGTGCAATCACGGTTACCTGCGCATTACGGTAGCCGTGCTTTTTGCCGAGCTCAACCGCTTCATCAGAATTTGCACGGGCAGCCTCCAGCAGGTAGGCCGGGCATACCGTTTCATCAATGCCGACCGGCGTGATCGTCAGATCTTCATATTCTTCTTTCGGCACGTTGTACGCAGCGCGCCTGTGATTTCGGAGCACTTTCAGCATATGTTCTTTGTTGGCGTCGTATCGCTCGAATGTGCCCAGCTCTTTCGCCATCTCGGCACTGGTGGCGTACGATTTCATGTGCATCATCGCGGTGATAGATCCCGCAATGGCGCTTCCTTTCTCGCTGTCGTATGGAGCGCCCTGCACCATCATTGCGGCACCGAGGTTGGCATAGCCGAGACCCAGCGTTCTGAATTTATAGGAGAGCTCGGCAATCTCTTTGGATGGAAACTGCGCCATCAGCACGGAGATCTCCAGCACAACCGTCCACAGACGGGAGGCGTGGTTGATCGACTCCACATCAAACTCCTGGCAGTCATCATCTTTGAAATACTTCATCAGGTTGAGCGACGCAAGGTTGCAGGCGGTGTTGTCCAGAAACATATATTCTGAACAGGGATTGCTCGCCTTAATCGGCCCGTCTTCGGGGCAGGTGTGCCACTCGTTGATAGTGTCGTGATACTGCGTTCCGGGATCGGCACAGCTCCATGCGGCGTACCCGATATCTTCCCAGAGGTCGCGTGCCCGCAGCGTTTTCATCGGTTCGGGATCGCGTCCCTCCTCTTCTGCATTTCGTTTCTCAATCCGCCCGTAGAGGTTCCACTCTTTGTCCTCTCTCACCGCTTTCATAAAGCTGTTCGGGATGCGAACAGAGTTGTTGGAGTTCTGTCCGCTCACCGTCAGGTAGGCTTCCGAGTTCCAGTCGGTATCGTAGGTGTCAAATTCGATGTCGGTAAAGCCCTGCGCAGCGAGCTGAATCACGCGTTCAATATAGTTCAGCGGCACCTGACTGCGTTTCGCTTCTTTAATCGCCTTGCCAAGTTTCTTGTTTTTGAGCGGATCGCGGCTCATCGCGCCGTTCATCTTCCGCCCGTCCACTTCAACCGGCGTGTTGCACAGCTGAATAATTTCTTTGAGGTGCTTCTCGGTCATTTTTGATCCGGAAACGATCGCGGCAACCTTCTGCTCCTCGCGGACTTTCCAGTTGATATACTCTTCAATGTCGGGGTGATCCAGATCGAGCGTCACCATTTTGGCAGCGCGTCGCGTGGTTCCGCCCGATTTGATGGCACCTGCCGCACGATCGCCGATTTTCAGAAAGCTCATCAGGCCGGACGATTTTCCGCCGCCGCTCAGCTCCTCTCCCGCCCCGCGAATACCGGAAAAGTTGGAGCCTGTACCCGACCCGTATTTGAACAGACGCGCTTCCCGAACCCACAGGTCCATGATGCCGCCTTCGTTCACCAGGTCGTCATCCACGCTCTGGATGAAGCACGCATGTGGCTGCGGATGTGAATAGGCATCTTTTGATTTCTTCAGTTTGCCGGTCTTGGCGTCCACATAATAGTGCCCCTGGGCCGGACCGTTGATCCCGTACGCCCAGTAAAGACCGGTGTTGAACCACTGCGGACTGTTGGGCGCCGCCATCTGATTAGCGAGCATGTAGCAGAGCTCATCATAGAAAACCTTTGCATCATCCTCGGAATCAAAATAGTCGTGCTTCCAGCCCCAATAGGTCCAGCACCCGGCCAGCCGCGAAAACACCTGGCGGCTGTCAACTTCATGCGTATAGCGATCGTCCTCATCCAGTTTCTTCAGCGCGGTTTTATCCTCTTCCGACCGCTGCAGCCATTCCGGCACACCTTTCTCCTCCACCTTTTTCAGCTTGACCGGCACACCCGCTTTACGGAAATATTTCTGAGCGATGATATCGGTAGCAACCTGCGACCAGCTCTTGGGAACATTTACGTTCTCCATCTCAAAGATGAGCGATCCGTCAGGATTTTTGATTACGGATCTTCTGGCTTCAAATTCGGTCTTCTCGAAGGGAGTTTTCCAGCTTTTTTTTGTGTGGAATCGGCTAAATTTCATAAATATAGATGTGTGCGGATTAAAAATATAATTACTTGTACTGCTTGCTAAATTCTCTTCGCTATAGGAGCTACAGCGTCGCTTCCTGCGTGGTTAATTAAGATATCCCCGCAGAGTTCGAGCTTCAACTTTTTTCTCAAATACTTTTCCACAAACAGCCGGGGTTATCCACAATTGTTCTGAATATTTTTTTAGATCTTAATTTGAATATTTTTTGTGAAACCACGAAGCGACCGGTAAGAGCCTCAAAAACGGCGCAGGTAAGGTTGCACATAGATTATACACAAATCAAAATTGCATTAAAATGCTCTTAGAACGATCTGAACATGATTCCTGAGAGTTATCCACATTTTCCCCGATTTATCCACATATTCAATCTCTGCTCTAATACGCTTGATAAAACTTCATAAAACCAATTGAGAGCAGAGGTTGTAATTTCTATGCAGATTTTTTTTCTGATCAATATCGTCTCATTTCTGATTTAAATATCATGCTTAATATCATTTTTTCTTGCATGAATTTTTACCAAAAAATTAATCATGAAAATGAGTTTTTTCCGAGACTTTTGAAGAGAGCTTTGAGGAGCCTGTTAACCTCAGTTCTATTCTTGAATAATGGATAAAAACTCCCCCTTAGAAAAGGGGAATTGAGGGGGATGTCCATCAGATCTGGAAAAAACCGATGAACACCCCTCTATATCTCCCCTTTTTAGGGGAGACTTGATTCTGAATAAATGAATTAGATTATTAATCGAACTCAGGTTGCTAGATAATGATTTATGAAAAGAAAACAGGCCACCAAGGTCGCTAAATACGCAAAGAAGATGAATCAATAGCCACCGCGGCTTTTTGCGCCTCTTGCGGTAATAAAACGAACTACCTCGGAGCAGAGCCAACGATGAATCAACCTGGATCCCATAACTTATTGATCGATATGGAGATTATTCTAGAGTTTCCCTCTTTTTGCCTTTCACTTTTTGGTTCTACAGCTCCGAAGTTTCGGGGTTGTGGGTAACGAAAATCATAGCATTTCAATCTTAATAAGAAAATCTGAAGGATAATGATAGAATTAAGGGTAACAAATCAACAAGTGTTCTCGCCACGAAGGCACGAAAACACGAAGGTTTCACGAAGGTTAGAACCCTGATAATAATGCACTTCGTGGTACTTCGAGTCTTAGTGTCCTCGTGGTAAAAACGATTCCAAATAGTTTAAGAATCTCTATTTCTTTCCAACATTGTCGAAGCATTTTTTAAAGCTGAATACATTTCACCCACAACCCCGAAACATCGGGGCTGTAGAATTCACTTTTTAAATAGTTTTGCATCGCTTTTGGGTAAAATTAGTGGCTCAGGATCGTATTCACCCAATCTCTATTGATTCCATTTGTTTCTCCGCAATCTGTAACGTACCCTAAAATCATTCATCATTGTATCAAACAAACTTGTTATCTATTCAAACCATTATGCCGACTATCAAACATCGAGAACCCTTCGTTATCCGGTCCTATGAAGTTGACGGAACCGGAAAGGTTACCCTTCCCTGTATTGCCGATTATTTCCAGGAGGCAGCGGGGAAAAATGCCCACGATCTCCATTTTGATATATCAGACCTGCAGGAGAAAGGCGCCACCTGGGTTTTGTTCCGGCTTCATATCAAAATCGAGACATTCCCGGAGCGGTGGCAGCATGTTTCGGTCAACACCTGGCCCTCCTCCGGTGACGGAATCCGGGCTTTCAGGGATTATGAGCTGGTGGATGAATCCGGCGAGCGGCTCGGGGTTGGTGTCAGCCAGTGGATGGTGCTGAACATGGAGAACCGCCGCCCGATGCGAATGCCAAAGGAAATTTTAGAAATGGGTCTCGATGTAGACAAGCATATGCTTCCCGTTGATAAAGATCCATTTGGCACCATTGATAGGCCAGATATAGAAAAAGAAATTTCGGTGAGCCGGTACGATTTCGACATGAATAATCATGTGAATAACGTGAAATATATTGAATGGATGACCGGGCACCTTCCTGAATCTCTCACAAAAGGTCTGATTTGCAGAGAGATTAAGATACAGTATCATCGCGAAGTCTCTGAAACCGGCACAGTGCATATGACTGCAGAAAGTAAGGGGGAAACCGAAATATTACACAGGATTACAGACAACAACGGAGATCTTCTTGCGGAGGGTTTATCCAGGTGGTCGGGATAGTTAGATATTCAGCCAACAATCTATTTTTCAGACTTATCCGGGTTTTTATCGATAGACGCCCTGTCGTAGTTTCGTCTGTAATCTTCCGGATGTTTTTCCATCTCTTTAAATTCTTTGAAGGTGTAAATCACCCCTATCAAAAAGAGAATGACTACGATGATTCCCGAGGAAAAAATAAATGGGAGAGTCATTGCGCCCTCCTGCTGAGAATTTTAAAGTACGCTCCAAAACCGAGGATGGATGGCACCCAGATTCCTACAAATAAACCGGCGTCAGTAGATCCGCTAAACCAGAGCCAGATTGAAAGTACCATGGAAAGCAGTGCGGCGAGAAGAATGAAATAATCTGATTTTTTAAGCATAAACAACAGGTAAGTGTTGAACTATAAAATTAACCGATGCTATTTTTGGGCATCAGCCTTTTCTGTTTACACTTATTCAAATAGAGTACAACGAAAATTCGTTCGTACCAGATTGGAAAACCTTTCTATTTTATACAGATCAATGACGTTAGAAGTGATCAGCTTTCACTTGATCTGCTGCTATCCTCATCATCATCACCTTCTTCTTCTTCTTCGGTATATATCAATTTATGATCCTGGCCCAGCCCCACAATACAGATAATGTTCTGAACAGTACTAAACAGCATTAAAATTACAGCTACCATTAAACCGCTGAGCATGGATGAAGAAATCAGCGCAAACCAGTAAACTATAGAATACCATGCTGTTGGAACGGCATCTGACTCCGTTATTGGAATATTAAATAGCTGAAAAAAGATTAAGGCCACTACAAAATTGAATGTAACAAACTTCGCAAGGCTTAAGACCTGGTGATAGTGAGTTTTTTTCAATTTCGATTCACTTCCTGTACTGATTCCAAGAAGAGTGAGAATCAGGGCCAGAATTGTAGCAGAGGCAAGTATAATCGTATTCAGCAACATGCTGATACGCGGAATGGCTATTTCAATCATCTGCATTGCTTCGTAACCTGAAAGATTTCCAAGCAGAAATGCTGCAACTCCTGTGAAAACAGCTGTTAAAATTCCACCGTACAGAGGTAGTTTATTATTGATTAAATAAATCTTCGCTTTTTTCGGAAGCTCCTTTATCATTCTCACTCACTCTTCATTTATAATTGGTATTGATATTTAATTATCCATCAAAAATGTCCTGACTGAACTATTTTGAGGGATTTTTCTCTCTGACCATGAACTGCCTCGGGCAGAACCTGCGTGGCATGAACCTGGATCCATCACTTTTTGATCAATATGGAGTTTATCGTGGGGGGTCTCCCTCCTTCCCCCATAAAGATCCTATACAGGGCTGTCAAAAAGTGGGTACCTATTAATCAGCACCTGATTAATGTAAGTTTGTGAGTTTAATCTAAGCACCCGGTCTTTTTGACCCACCCCCGGCCGACCGACATCACTTCCCCCTTCAAGAGGCTGTGAGAAAATTCACCATCAAATATATGAGCCATTTATTTTTACCACGAAGGCACAAAGTCACGAAGATACACGAAGTTTAAAAGAATCAGACAATTCCACTTCGTGAATCTTCGAGCCCTCGTGGCTTCGTGGTGAATTTTATAATTCTCAATACGTATTGATACGTTATTTTCTCACATCCTTTCAAAGTAAGATAAAAACCGTTCTCTGATCAGTTTACCTTGTAGTATATGAATTGGTTATTGTTCCCAGTCTGGTGCAAAGGATGGATTTACCAGTCGGGTCGTTTTATCTAATTCATCAATAGAATTGAACTCTTCATCTGATAATTCAAAATCAAAAATATCGATGTTCTCTTGCAGGTGAGTTTCGCTGGTAGCTTTTGGTATCGCCACAACGTTTTCCTGTTCAATCAGCCATCGGAGTGAAATCTGACCGGCTGTCTTATTATGATTTTCCCCAATAGACTTGAGCAGTTCGTTTTCAAAAACCTTTCCCTGTGCAAGCGGGCTGTAAGCAGTCACCAGAAAATCCTGATCGTACGAATAATCAAGCAGATCGAATTGTGCAAGAAATGGATGATACTCCACCTGGTTGCAAAATATCGGGATACGGAACTCTTCGGTTACTTTTTTCACCATTCCGAGCGGAAAATTGCTTACCCCGATATTCAATGCTTTACCCTGGTCGCGTAAAACCATCATAGCTTCCATGGTTTTTTCAAGCGAATACTGTTTGTTTGGCCAGTGTATCAGAAGCAGATCTACGTATGTTGTTTTTAGCTGCTCGAGACTATCCTCCACGGTTTGAAGCAGATCATCGTGCTCAAGGTTGGTGTGCCACACTTTCGTAGTGAGAAAAATGTCTTCTCTGTCAACGTGAGATGTACGAATGGCGTCGCCGATCTCCGTTTCATTTTTATACATCTGAGCGGTATCTATAAGCCTGTAACCTATATCGAGCGCATTCATCACAGCCCTCTTGCACTCTTTACCGTATAATTTATAAGTCCCAAGCCCTATTTCGGCTACGTCTACGTCTTGAATTGTCTTAAACTGCATGAAATACTATAAGTTCTATGAGATTTTTAATTGATAAATTTGGCGGTGAACATGCTTCAAAATGCTGTAACATCATTATTACCGAGTGGCATGAACGGGTCTGCGAATATTGTTAAATCAAATAGTTAAAATACCGATTTATACAATTGTTTTAAAATCCGTAATTGTTCTGTACCTAAGGGTATATAACTAAATTATACGTGGATTCTATCCATCCAGGATTAAAAATAATTAAACCTGTCAAAGGGTTATTTAATCAGCGTTATTTTTCGGGTATCCACCCTGTTTCCGGCCTCCATCTGCACAATATAGACACCACTTGGCATATCCATTGCGTTCCAGACCACAGAATGCTCTCCGGCAGACAGGCGTTCATCTCTTAACACACCCACTTGCTGGCCTACCACATTATATACGCTCACTTTAACATCAGATGTTTTAGGCAGATAAAAAACAACCGTAGTTGACGGATTAAACGGGTTCGGATAGTTTTGGCGAAGTTCGAACGAGTCTGACATATCCGTTTCTTCTTCAAAATCCGCTGGTGATCCGGAAGGTGAAATTCTAATATAAAACCGATTGTAATCTGTCTCTTCCACAGGGGTAAAATTCAGGCTTGCGTCCCGCATCCCCATCAGCACCCGGTCGGATCGTTCGTAAAACGTGTAGGAGTGTTCTCTCCTCATATTGATGGATTCATCCAGTTCGGTGTCAACAAATTGTACGTGCCACTGTTCAGGCAAAGACTCTATTTCATCCCAGGAGATGGTATACCGGCCGTTTGTATGTCCTAATCGAATTCCAACAGCTACCTGTACCGGTTCTTCGGGTGCGTATTCAAAATTCAAAAAACTGTTCGCCTGGTGTACCGATTCAGGAGTTTTCAGGTAGATCATGGGTGTTCTCGACTCACTGTCATCTTCTCGAACCGGAGCCCAGAACTTCGGAAGATCCATCCTTAAACCTTCCGCTTCCTGCGGTGTATTCCAAAATCCGATCAGGGCTTCATCAAACCTTACACTACCATTGCTGCCCGATTCACCTGAAAATTCAAGAGCCAGATACCGGTTCAACCCGGAAGATGCCTCTTCATCGGATTTTACCAGTTCTGTTTGATAAGTATTCTCTCCATCCGATGGTACAAAAGTGGCGTCCCATGCTGAAATGAGCTCATCGGGTGTGTGGATGAGTTTAAATTTCTGCATTCGGTTATCCCATCCGAGAAGTGCAGGATAAGCCCGACCTCCCTGAGAGGTTCGTATTCTGTCAGCAGAGAGTGAATCTCCCGTAACCGCACGAACAGAGCTGATATTCAGTTCGGGCATAAAACGAGTTGATAGTACCGAAGCCGATCTGCCTGACTCCACACCTTCTGAGTAGAGAATTTCCGGTTGATCCGAGTCGTGATAGTATATGGCAGGGAGCTGAAATTTTCCTTCTTCGGTTTGTTGATCTGATCTGCCCTGTGATTTAAGTGGCGTCAGGCTATTTTCAAATTTCCGGTTCAAAGATTCGGATAATTCACCCGGCGGATTGATAATATACCATCCCTCGCGATTCATCTCTTTCGTGAACAGCTTTCGGCTCGCATCAATATCACCGGGACTGCCCTGTACCTGCTCATTCAAGCCACGGCCGACCGGAACAAGATATCGCATACTGCTGTATCCGTCGAATGCGTTGCGCAGATGATCAAGCTGATGTGCAATACCCGATGCGGAGACATCATACATTACGCGTGCCACCTCATGCGAACCAAAGCGGGCATCCAGGCGA
Source organism: Rhodohalobacter sp. SW132 (assembly GCF_003390325.1). Taxonomy (NCBI): domain Bacteria; kingdom Pseudomonadati; phylum Balneolota; class Balneolia; order Balneolales; family Balneolaceae; genus Rhodohalobacter; species Rhodohalobacter sp. SW132. The sequence continues at coordinate 198,873 of NZ_QUOK01000003.1, forward strand.
CCAGATCTGCTTCCAAGCAAAGTTCCATTAAACCTGTAGTCGGTAAACGAGTCAATCCGGTCCGGTTGATTGGAATTGGCCAAAACTACCGTTCGGTACGGTGGAACTACCAGGTTATGCTGAACCACAATTTCATCGTACCCGGCATCCAGCAGCAATCCCTTCAGATTGATTCCCGATTCGGTGCTGTTATAAATCTCAATATATTCCAGAAAACTGCCATCGTATCGGTGCAGGGGCAGCAATTCTGTTATGATAAGGGATCCGGCCCGAAGATCACGCTCAGGGGCAACGGTCGGCTGGATTTCCATTTTCTGAAGGGCGATTGGAACAATGATTTCTTCGCTGCCGAGACCGGATGCGCTCCAGCGAAGTTCAATTTCATCACCCGATCTCAAAAAGAGCTGATCTACTGAAATCTGCATGGAAAATGTACTCCACCCGCGCTCTTCAGTTTGTAGAAAATCGCTGTGGAATTTACCGCCGCTTGGGTATACCCACTCCCCGTCGTTGATTCTATATGAGAGTTGATAACTCAGCCTTCGGTTCAATTGCTCCGGTAAAAAAACAAAATCGAATGCCAGGGACAGTTTATCGAAAGAGTCAGGTGTGCGATTAACAAACCTCAAGTCTGCGATTGCATTCTCTGCTGTTTGATGATAGTAGCTGCCTACAGAAATTTCATTATACGCATCCACAAAGAAACCTCCCTCCTGGTGCTCTTTTGAAGATGTAAAACGGGTCGCTTCTCTTCCACGAAGTTCGGGCACGGCAGACTCAGTAAAGAGATCGCGCACCGAGATCTCAATGCCTCCGGATGTTCGTTCTGTCTCACCTTCCGTAAAGGAGACCTCAAACGTGCGGGCATCGTAGATGGAAATCTGGCTGAAAACGGCAGCGGAAAATATCGGGAAAAAAGCCAGTACCGGGACGATTACTATAAAGAGGCTAAATCGTAACGCTTTGCCCATAGGCATGATTTGGTTGAGAGCAATGAGTACTTAGTAAATAAGCAATAAAATTCGAGAAATACTCAATAAGTTTTAAAAAAAAATCAATTCTTCATACCCAATGTCTGCAAGTCTTCAACTCGTTTTCGGCTCAATTCGGTTATTTCACCTAAATACGGGTTATCCCGGGTTATAACGGCATTATAACTCTCAATCGCCTTTGATCTTTCACCTGTTTTTTCGAGTAATTCGCCACGTTTATAGTGAAAAATCACATTCTCTTCAAATCTGTCGGTCAATTTTTGGGCGTACTGAAGTGCTTTATCGTATTCCTCTTCCTTTTCGTGCAGGTACATCAGAATCATTTGTGCGTCATACCGAATAATGTTGTCGCTTTCAGCTGCTTTTTTCAGTTCTTGAAATCCCATTTCGGTATCTCCCCGTAACCCTGCGGCATTGGTTAGCCAGCGAACCTCGCGGGGAACAGTTCCTACCATATAGTAGTACATCCCCCGGCCAATTTGTGCATCGGGCCGTTCAGAGTCGATGGAGAGAAGCTGGCGGGTATAGTTAAACCCTGTGATTCCGCTCTGTATTGCCACCCGATATTTTTTTTCACCCGCCGCTACAAGACTTCTGTATCCGTGCAAGCCGCTGAGCAGCAGTACCATCGTTGTGTCGTTGGGCTGCTCCTCAAGCCGTTGTTTGCTCAGATCTACAGCGTTTTCAGATCGCTCCAGAAAGAGATCCGCAAGTTCACCACGCTGTTGCACAAAAAAGTATTCCCAAAACGGCATCATCGATTCAAAAAAGTAGGGACGGGGATCCTTTGGATGCTGCTTTTTCAGCTCATCAAACTGCTCCCCTGCCTGTTCCCACCGGGTTTGATAAAAGTGTTCGATGGCGGTTTCAAGTTTCTCTTCAAACGAACCAGAATGAATATCAGCTGCAGCAACAGGTGCTTCATTGTGGATGATTACAGGCTCCTCACCGGCAGATACAAAGGTCATCAGAAATGAGAAGACGATTGTAAGCAACATTCTATAGGTTATCAAAATTTGAAATTAAGTTATTTAGCAGCACTATTCATCGTCATCAAAATGGAGACTGCCGAGCATCCCTTCACTGCTTGCCACTGCAACAGAAACGGCGGCATCACCAGTAACATTTACAGCTGTGCGGGCCATGTCGAGAATCCGGTCAACACCCAGTATCAAAGCAATACCTTCAACAGGAACCTGAACCGCCTGGAGCACAATCACAAGCATAATAATGCCTGCCCCCGGAACCCCTGCAGCACCGATCGAGGCCAGTGTGGCTGTAAGTACGATTGTAAGCTGCTGCAGAATCGTCAGATCCATGCCAAGTGCCTGCGCAATAAACACCGCAGCCACAGCTTGATATAAACTCGTTCCATCCATGTTTATTGTTGCACCAACCGGCAGTACAAAGCTTGATACTTCTTCATCAACTCCCAGGTTTTTCTCTACCCGCTCCATGGTCACCGGCAAAGTTGCCGCACTTGAACTGGTACTGAACCCCAGGAGAATCGCGGGCTGTATCGCTTTCAGAAAATCGCGGAGCTTCATTTTGCTAAAAATTTTGAACAGGCTGAAATAGACGATAGTGACGTGAATCAGCAGGCCGATGATTACCGCAACACAGTACCAGGCGAGAGCGCGAAGCAAAGTCAATGCCTGTGTGAGATCATCCCCGGCAAGATCTACAATAACGGCCGCCATCAGTGCAAACACTCCATAGGGTGCCGTTTTCATGATCAGGTCTACGATTTTAATGATTACATCGTTCAGCGCATCAAAAAAGTTGATAAGCACCTCCCCTTTTTGCACCGGAATGTTGATGATTCCGATTCCAAGGATGATGGCAATAAATACTACCTGGAGCATGTTGGCATTGTCTGATGCAGCTTGAATCACATTCTCGGGCACGATATCCACAAAAAATTGTAGCGGACTTCTGTCCACAAGTGCCTGCGCAGCTTCATCGCGCCCCTCCAGGTTTTCACTGTAACTTTCCATCAGGGTAACCCGCGTCTCCTCCGGCAGCGTTTTTCCCGGCTGTATCACGTTTACTACCGTCAGGCCGATGGTAATTGCAAAAACCGTGGTAATCATATAAATACCGATCGTTTTACCACCAAGCCTGGAGAGTTTGGTCATATCATTGAGGCTTGATACCCCAACTACCAGAGAGGCAAGTACCAGGGGGACGGCAATTAACTTCAGCAGATCGACAAAAATGGTACCAAATGGACGGATATAATCAATCGTGAATTGGTTCCATCCCACGAGGCTTGAAAAAAGTCCCCAGAGAAGGCCAAGGATCAACCCGATAATTATTTTCCAATGCAGTTTCCGATACCACTTCATAGATGATTGTTAAATGATTAATAAAAGCAACAGCGTGATGATACCTCCGCTGCCGGTTGAAAGCCAGTTTACAAGACTGTTCTGTTTATCGTTGTCCAGTTTTAACCAGAGAGAATCTTCAGGCAGAGATTTGGGGTTTCTCTGGTAAACCGCTCCAATATAGGAATCAATCAGACATCCCAAAAAACCACCTAAAGTAACAGAAAACAGGATCCAGAGTGTGCTTCCCGCAACTCCCTGCGACGCAAAAAAGCCGATGAGCAGCGCCCCTAAAAATGAAAAAAATGTTCCTTTGAAGCTAACTCCTCCGTCAGTTCCGGGCGGCACGGTCTTGCGGGTTTTAAGATCAATGGTGTGCCCGGGTTTACGGATTCCTACCTCCGTGGCCCAGGTATCGGCAGTAGCTACAGCAACCACTCCAAACGCCGCACCAAGCATTATATCAATTTCAGATAAAAACCAGAGAATACAGAAAAATGCGATCCAGAACCCGTTGGCCCAAACCTGTACTCCATCCCGCCGTATTTCATGACCCGCTACACTTTGGGTGGTTGTGTGATCTTCATTCAGGCGTGTAAACAGACTTCCCGTAATAAAAAATACAATAACTGCGATGGTAAGAATCAGGCCGCCAAAACCATAAATCGTGGTGCCGAGTACAATTACCGGCAACACGGCATCTATCGTGAGCCAGGTAAGAAAAAATGCGCCGTAGGCAATCAGTATTGAGAACGCGAGGCCCTTCATCAGCGAAACATGATCCCCTGAATTCCCCTCGAGAATGGCGAGGAATATCAGCACAAAAATAAACCCGTAGGATGTTAATCGATTCAACTTTTTTGCGGAGCAGTGTCCGTTTTTTCGCCCTCATCAGGTCGTTTGAGAATTGCAAAAACCACGGTAATGTACCCGCCCATAATAATAACCGGGGCGATGTAGAGTGAGATAAAACCGTATACCTCGTTTTCGAGACGCATAATTGTGAATCCTATGATCACCAATAGCACTCCGGCTGCTAAAATCTTGTAGTTGAGTGCTGAGAACACCATCGGTTTTTTTTCTTTTCTTCTGCGTTTCGCTGCCATAATTACTTTAGTTTTATACTCGGTTCGTATCGAATTGGATTAATCTAACCCCAAACGATACTCAAGTTGAAAAATCATTTTGGGTAAATCGTTAATACCGGACTATTTTTGATATTCCTGATGCAGTGACTTTCACCAGACTGCAGTTGTTGAAGTTATTCAAAACTACGCTAACTGAAAAATCACGATTTAAATTGGCACCTTATGAAACCAATCGTACTGGCATCTGCCAGCCCGCGCCGGAAAAAACTTTTCGAGCAGATGAATATTTCCGTCACCGTCATTCCATCATCAATTGAAGAAAATGTTGATGACAGGCTCGAGCCGGGTAAGATCGTCTGCTCACTGGCCCGGCAGAAAGGCGAAGATGTTGCACGAAATGAATCTTCTTCGATCGTGATCTCTGCTGATACTATCGTTGTGCAAAATAACACCATCCTGGGAAAACCGAAAAATAAACAAGAGGCTGCGTCCATCTTGCGAAATCTGAGCGGAAAGGTTCACAGTGTATACAGTGGTGTTAATATCCTGGAGACGGATTCCGAATTCAATTATATAAACACTCTTTCGTTTTACGAGAGAACAAAAGTTACCTTTAGTCCGTTAGATGAACTGGAAATTGACCGATATATTGAAACCGGAAGTCCGATGGATAAAGCCGGTGCCTACGGAATACAGGATGACATGGGCAGCTTGTTTGTGGAAAAAATTGAAGGTGATTACTATAATGTGGTTGGATTTCCGGTGAATGCTTTTTATCAGAACCTGAAAACCAGGCGGCATGAACTCTTTAGTAAGATTTTTAGAACATGATTCGATTCCTTAAACTATTTTTATTGCCGGTTACCGTTTGTCTGTTTTTCGGCTCCCTAACAGTTCCGGTAATTGCCCAGTCGGTTGAGTTCAGAGTAGCCAATCAGCATATGCAGCAGCAGAATTACGAAGAAGCTCTCCCAATTCTAATGGAGCTGCATGAGGAACACCCCTCTACATTCACCTATTTCAACCAGCTCATCGACTGCCTTGTAAACCTCAATCAATATGAAGAAGCCATTTCCATTGCTCAGCGGCATGTTGACAACGAGTATTCGGTTTACCGTTCCAAAATTAAGCTTGCAGAAGTTCATCATCTCAATGGCGATAAAAATCTGGCTTTTGAAATGTGGCAGCAGGTACTTGATGAGAATCCCCAACAGATTCAGATTTTTCACAATATTGGAGAATCGATGATGCAGCGACGGGAATACCTGGCTGCGGCCGAGCATTATGCAGAATCACGTGACCGTTTCGGCAATGCGACCTTATTCTCAAATGAACTGGCAAATGCCTATATGCAGGCCGGTATGTTTGAAGATGCAGTTCTGGAATACTACCGGGTCATCAGGGAAAACCCGCAGCAAATGGGATTTGTTCAGCAACGATTTCTGCGCATGAGAGATGATGAGCTTTACCAGATTGCTGCGCTCGAACTGGAAGATTTCCTGCTCGAAATGGAGACAGATCACGCTGCCTACTCCCAGCTATACCAGTTACTTAGCTGGCTTTTTCTTGAAACAGAAGAGTACAGGCGTGCTTTTGTGTTTGCAAGACAGTACGAAAACCGGACTCCGGAAATTAATTATTCTCTTTTTTCACTTGGCAACCGGCTTCGTTCAGCACGACAATATGAACTTGCAGCCGACGCCTATTCCCATTACGTAGAAACGGAATCAGCACTCTACACGAGGGCACTTGAAGAACAAGCCTCCACATACCTGATGTGGGCACAATATATTGAACAGCATGGCCTCCACTCGTCCAAAAAACAGGACAGGCTGTATGAGCAGTCCTATGAACTGAACCGGCAGATCACTGAACGCTCTCCCAATTACAACCGGATCGGGCGCGTCTTATCGAATCTTACAGATCTTTCGCTGGATCACTACAAAGATCTGGAAAAAGCGGAACACTGGTTTGCCATGCTGCAGGATACAGGCGCGGGTGAAGGCACTCAAGATGCTTACACCCTCTATGCTGAAGGGCGAATTGCTCTCTTTAAGGGAGATTACACTTCAACCCGCCAGGCTTTGACAAGAGCCGACAGGGCCTCAGAAGATTCGAATCTTTCGGAAAGAACCCGTTACTATCTCAGCCTGTCCGATTTTTTTGCAGGTGATTTTGATTTCGCTGAAATTCAGCTTCGGTCTCTTGAGCGTCGAAACACATCCTATTATGCAAACAATGCGATTCAGCTTCGCATGTGGATCAAAAATGGTACGCGGATTGACACTACACATGCCCAGCTGAAAAATTTCAGCGAAACGATCCGGCAGATCCATACCGGGGAGTACGATTCTGCTTTAGAGCAGATGAAAACCTTTATGGAGAGCTCAACCCACCCTTTTTCCGATGATCTTGCCGTAGAGTTTGCCAAGCACCTTCCGTACCGATACCAGGCCGTTGTTTTGCAGATGCTGCAGGATCAGGTTGTAAACAATCAAATTTCGCCACTGCGTGAACGGATGATGTGGGAGCGGGCTGTTATTGCCGAGCGCCTGGCTTCACTGGGTGACGCTTCTGAGATCCTGCCGCCAAATGAATTTGAATTATTCGAGTCCGCGCCGCTGCCGCCGGGTACACTTTCGGAAAGCGATGTGGAATCGATGTTTGAAGATATCCTGCTGGAGTTTCCCGATGGATTTTATGCCCGCTTTGTACGCGAGAAACTGCAGCAATCCGGCCAACCCCAAACTCTTTAGATAAATGATGCCCCGAATCACCTCGATACTTATCACATTACTGCTCCTGTTTGGAGCCGCACTGAATCTGAGCGCACAGGAACGGGTACTTATCCCGATGGATGCCTCACAAAATGATCACCTGAAAGCCTATGGTATCATCTTCAATCATCTGAAGGCGAACGAATCCGGCCAATGGCTGCTCAATTACAGGGGAGGAAGCTTTCTGGCCCCCAACACGGCAGATATCGTTCGGAAAAGCCGGGTGAGAGGCGTTTCTGTTGAATTAATATCAGAAGGTGAAGCGCGGCAAATTATTGAAGAGGTGGAAAACCCAAATTCCAATACAGCGGTGATCAATCTCGAAGCAGCACCGGAAATTGCCGTATATGCACCGCCGGGAAATATGCCGTGGGACGATGCGGTTACGCTCGCCCTCGATTATGCTGAAGTGCCCTATGATATAATTTATGATAAGGAAGTTCTTAGCGGAGAGCTTAACAATTACGACTGGCTTCATCTGCACCATGAAGATTTTACCGGGCAGTTCGGTAAATTTTATGGCACCTACAGGAATGCCCCCTGGTACATATCGCAGGTGAATCAGCTTCAGGATCTCGCCAGTGAACTCGGGTATAATAAAGTGAGTGAATTAAAACGTGATGTCGTCCTGGAAATTCGTGATTACATCGGGAACGGCGGGTTTATGTTTGCGATGTGCTCCGGAACCAACACGTTCGATATTGCCCTGGCTGCAAAAGATCTCGATATTGTACCGGCCGAAATCGACGGCGACCCAATCGACCCTAATGTGAATGATCGGCTCGATTATTCCAACACATTTGCTTTTCATAATTTCCAGGTGGAAACCGACGCCTACGTTTATTCACACGATAATATCGATGTGGAAGTCAATCTGAATAGTATTAGCGAGAGCCTCGATTACTTTACACTATTCGATTTTTCGGCGAAATGGGATCCTGTTCCCACCATGCTCACACAAAATCACGTAAGCAGTATTCCGGGTTTTTATGGTCAGACAACAGCTTTTCGTTCCGATAAAGTAAAAAACAGCGTGGTTGTTCTGGCCGAATCCCCCGGCAGAGACCGTGTAAAATATCTGCATGGAAACTACGGTGAAGGCACATTCACCTATTACGCAGGACATGATCCTGAAGATTACACCCATCATGTGGGCGATCCTCCAACCGATCTGAGCCTGCACACCAACAGTCCCGGATACCGGCTGATTCTCAACAACATCCTCTTCCCTGCTGCTCAAAAAGAAAAACGAGAAACTTAATATCAGTTTGTCAGTGTTTCAGATTTTCAGTGTGTCAGTTGTGTGATGGGTTGGAAATGAACTACCTCGGGGCAGAGCCCGCGAGGTATCAACTAAGAACCCTTAACTTTTTGTTCAATACAAAGCTTACTTTTGGAGTGTCCCCCTTCGAAGGGGGCAATGGGGGATGATTGGTTGTGGATCAAAACCAAGAATTGGACCATTCTGAACTTAGAAAGTCATCCCCCAGCTCACTCCGTTCGCTTCCCCCTTCAAAGGGGGACTTTTATCTTTTCCGACCCAAAGGGTCGGAGAATTAATCCACTTATGATTAAATTCAATCCCATAATTGCCGAAGGGTCATAACCAGAGATCCCCTTTGATGCATAAGAAAATTCTGACACACTGATGAACTGACACACTGTAAAACTGAAACACTGAACATGGATTATAGCCACATCAAACCGAGCCAAAATTTTGAAGATTTTATCAAGCTCATCGCCATTCTGCGCAAAGAGTGTCCGTGGGATCGCAAACAAACCCACCAGTCGATTAAAGAAAACCTGATTGAAGAAGCGTATGAAGCGGTTGAGTGCATTGAATCCGAGGATTATGAAGAGCTTTCGAAAGAACTTGGTGATCTGCTGCTTCACGTGGTATTTCACAGTACGATGGCTGATGAAAACGACCATTTTAATATGGGTGATGTGATCTATCGTATCTCCGAAAAATTGATTCGCCGTCATCCGCATATATTCTCCGACACGGTTGCTGAAAATGACAAAGTGGTGGCCGAAAACTGGGAATCAATAAAACTAAGTGAAGGCAGAGAATCGATCCTGGACGGTATACCTGCTCATCTGCCCGGACTGATCAAAGCACACCGGATGCAGGAGAAGGCTGCAAATGTCGGGTTCGACTGGGCAGAATGGAAACTTGCCTGGGAAAAATTGAACGAAGAGATTGATGAATGGAAAGAGGCTGTTGAAGGCCAATCTAAAGCGGAACAGGCTGAAGAGTACGGCGATCTGCTGTTCAGCATGGTAAACGTGGGACGGCTGCTCAGTCTGAACGCTGAAGATTCTATCCGGATGGCAAACAAAAAATTTGACGATCGTTTTCGATACATTGAAAAAAAGCTGGGAGAAAACGGCCGCTCACCCGCCCAGGCAGATCTTGAAGAGATGGATCGCTACTGGAATGAGGCAAAATCTGACAACCGCCTGTAAAAAAGCTTTAAAACTTCTCCGCCACATCATTTTGTAAAACTAAAACCTGAATAGCGCTTCTAAAGTATGTGCTATTTTTGTATTTTTTAGATATAAAAACTAAACGCCTCTGATCTCGGGTATCCCCCATGAAAAACTGAAGTTTCGTTATTGAATAGAGCGGAATATCACTCTAACTAACTGCAGAGGCTGTAACACGGAATCTTAATTACGGATATACTTATGGCCAAACAAAATTTGGACACCATCGATACTGATAAATACCCACACATCAATAAGGGACTTGAAGGAATTGTAGCTTTCTCAACAACAAAAAGTGCAATCGATGGACAAAAAGGAGAGCTGATCTATGCCGGGTACAACATCGATACGCTTGCTGAAAATGCAACATTTGAAGAGGTCTGTTTCCTGCTATGGAACGATCGCCTGCCCAATCAAAAAGAACTGGACAATTTGAAAAAACAGCTGGTCGGTGAGCGATCACTTCCAGAGCCGGTCTTAAATTATATCAAATCAACAAACAAGAAAGCTGAGCCGATGTCTGTTCTTCGAACAGCCGTTTCCATGCTCGCCGACTTTCAGGACGCTGACAGTGATAACACGGATGATGCAATCGCGATGACGGCGCAGATGCCGACCATCATTGCAGCTTTTGCCCGTGCGCGTGACGGAAAAGAGATCATTGCTCCCCTCAAAGACGGAAGCACCGCATTTAACTTTCTCTACATGCTGAATGGCGAGAAGCCCGGTAAAGAGGCTGAAAAAACGATGGATCTCTGCCTGATTCTCCACGCTGAGCACGGAATGAACGCATCAACCTTCACCGGCCGCGCTATCTGTTCCACACAGTCTGATATGTTTTCAGCCGTTTCAGGTGCCATCGGTGCCCTCAAAGGCCCGCTGCATGGTGGTGCCAATACCGCGGTGATGAACATGCTTCTGGAACTTGATGAGGATCCCGATACAGCTGACCCGGTTGAGTTCACCAAAAAGAAACTGGCCAACAAAGAGAAGATCATGGGCTTTGGTCACCGCGTGTACAAAACCTTTGATCCCCGCGCACGACTTCTCCGTGGCATGTCGAAAAGTCTCTCTGAAGAGACCGGACACACCACACTTTATGAGTGGTCTGAAGCGATCCTGAAAACGATGAAAGATGAGAAAGATATCGATCCAAATGTTGATTTCTTCTCAGCTACTGTTTACTACTCCCTCGGGATCAAGCCGGATCTTTTCACATGTATTTTTGCCATGAGCCGGATTTCTGGCTGGACGGCACACTACATCGAGCAGCATGACAACAACCGCCTGGTTCGTCCGCGGGCCCTCTACATCGGCGAAAAAAATCTTGAATGGACCCCGGTTGAAGAAAGGTAATTCTCACTGATTTTCAGCGGTTTATTTTTATCATTTCAGGCCCGGAATGCTTCGTCTTTCCGGGCTTTTTTATTAGCACCCCATCTTCTTTTTTTCTCCTCACCCTCGCGGCTCTATACACCTCAGACATCAATTCTTATCATTTTTTAACAGATTTCGATCTGCTGCAGATCTTATCAAACGAGGAGTAAATACTCTTAATTTTACTCAAACGCAGATCATCTTTGAGACCTGATTTATATCAAGCTCTAAAAAACCCTTCCTTAATCATTTATTGTTAAATCATTTCAAATTAATAAAACAGGTAAACGATCAGCTAAATAGTCATGTTAAGTAACTGTAAAATATTTTTTTTCATGGACTTTAAGCTATGGTGCAATCAAAATACAAAACAGCTTCTTTAGCTTCCGTTCTACTGTCTCTGTTGTTTTTGATGTTGACCTCTTGCTCGGAAGATACCCAGGAGGATGAAACCGACCTTTCAGAGACGACAACGGTTGAGGCTGTAGAATTGAGAAAAGGTGTTCTGCCGCTTGTGCAGCGAACAACCGGCGAAATGCGGGCCCGAAACCAGGTAGATATTTACCCTGAAATAGACGCCCGGATTACTGAGGTTCGCGTGAATGACGGTGATTATGTAAGTGAAGGCGATACGCTGATCCGATTGCGTGATGACGCCGTAAGGGAGCAGCTGAATCAGGCACGTCATGATCACGAAATTGCGCAAGCTCAGCTGCGCCAGTCCGAGGCTGATCTACGCAGACTGGAAGCACAGTTCACTCGTATTACGGAGCTTCGCGACCTTGAACTGGAATCCGCTCTTGAACAGGAAACGCTGGAGGCTGACATCGATGCTGCAGAAGCAAGTGTGGATCTCGCCCGGTCCCAGATGAACAGAGCTGCCTCGCAGGTGGAAGAGCAGCGAAGTAACCTCGAAAACACCGTACTCAGATCGCCCGTAGATGGCGTAGTGGGTGGCCGGGATGCAGAAGTTGGCCAGAGAGCTACATCCGGAAATCGCCTGCTGCAGGTGGGTGATACAGATAACCTTCGGGTTCACGTGATGCTAACCGAATCAATGAGCAACCACATACAGCCGGGCGACAGGGCTGAAATTATGACCGGGTCAGCCCAGAATAACCCGGTTGAAGGTACGGTTTCCACAATTTCACCTTTTCTTGATCCGATAACCCATACAACCATCGCCCAGGTAGAAGTCCATGAAACGGACGCTTCTCTGCAGCCGGGTATGTTTGCTACGGTTGATATTTTTTATGGCGAAACGGATGACACCATTCTTGTGCCGAAGACAGCTCTTTATGATCATCCCATCGAGGGAGAAACCGGAATCTACATTGCTGATTTGCGTGATGAACCCTCGGCTATGGAAATGGATGAAGATTCTGAAATGCTTACCCAGAATCTAACTCAATCTCCTGTACCGGTTGAATTCTATCCGGTTGAAATTGTTGCCGAGAGCAGAGGCGTGGCTGGTATTACCGGTATTGACGACCCGGGCCCGGACGCCTGGATTGTAACTATCGGCCAAAATCAGCTGGCAGAATGGGACCGTGAACAGGCTCACGTGCGCAAGGAGAGCTGGGAGAAGGTTATGGAGCTTCAGAATTTGCAGGCACGAGATATGGAGAGCATCATATTTGGCGAGAACTCCGGTAATTAGAATGTGACTTATTTAGCAATTAATAGCCCGTTATGTCGATAACCACTACATCCATCAAACGCCCCATCGCTACCACGATGGTATTTTTGATCATTATACTGGTTGGGTATGTCGGCTTTCGATACCTGCCGGTGGATCTGCTTCCCGAAATTGAATCCCCACAACTTACGGTCAGCGTGAGCTATGATAACGTTGGGCCCGAAGAGATGGAGCTGATCATCACCGATCCGCTCGAAAATGCCCTTTCCGGTATTCCGAATGTTGAACAGATGAACTCCTCCTCAAGCGAAGGATCCAGCAGCATTACACTGGAGTTTTCCCGGGGCACAAATCTCGATGCAGCATCAAACAACGTACGTGATGCACTCGACAGAATACGGGATGATCTGCCCATTGAGGCCGATGCTCCGCGAATCCGGCAATTCCGTCCGGATGATTTTCCAATTGTGATTATCGGTGTACGATCCGACAGGGACCTGGCCGAGCTCACCCAGATTTTAGAGCGGGAAGTATCGATGTTTTTTGAACAGATTCCCGGAGTTGGAACGATCGACGTGTGGGGCGGGATCGGGCGGGAGATCCAGGTGGATTTGAACCGGGAAAGGCTGCTGTCATCAAACCTCACCGCCTCTGATGTGATGGGCGCACTTAGCCGGGACAACATCACCCTTCCGGGCGGAGACATCAAGGATGGATACAGCGACTTTTACGTACGAACACAGGGCGAATTCAATACCATTGATGAGATCTCACAAACCGTAATAACCAATGTAAACGGCCGGCCGATTCGTGTAGGTGATGTTGCAGATGTACATCATGGGTATGAGGAGATCAGCCGGTTTGTGGAAATCGACGGAGTGCCCACTTTGCGGCTTGCAATCCGAAAACAATCCGGAGCTAACACAGTTTCTGTTGCCGAAGATATAAAATCTGAAGTAGAGCGGATCAATAACATACGCGGGGATATGGAGCTGATGGTGATTACCGATCAGAGCCAGTTTATCCAGGATTCCATCAATACAGTTCAAAATGCTGCTATCTGGGGCGGAATTCTTGCTGTAATTGTACTCTTTGCGTTTCTCAGAAACACCTCTACCACACTCATCATCGGTGTTTCTATTCCAATTTCTATCATTGCTACCTTCGGACTGCTCTATTTTGGGGGATTAACACTCAACCAGATGAGTTTTGGGGGGCTGGCACTTGGAATCGGTTTGATAGTTGATAACGCCATTGTAGTGCTTGAGAATATCGTGCGGAAACGGGAGCAGGGAACCGGGGTCTTTGAAAGTTCCGCCAAGGGAACGAAGGAAGTTGCCGGGGCAATAATAGCGGCAACACTTACGACCTCCGTAATATTTCTGCCTCTTGTTTTTATGCAGACCACCACAGGCAGCATGTTCCAGGAACTTGGCCTGGTTGTTGTGTTCTCAATTTTCTGCTCCCTCCTGGTCGCCCTCACGCTGGTTCCGATGTTATCCAGCCGCTTTATGACAATCAAACCCCTTGCTGAAAATGTGGAAGACAGATCCCGCGGCGACCGGTTTTTTGAACGAGTGGATTCGCGTTACACTAAAATGCTGCAAGGTGCAGTTCGATATAAATGGGTTGTGTTAAGCCTGACCGCCGTTCTGTTTACTGTTTCAATTCTGCTCATTCCCGGAATTCCTTTTGAACTTGCCCCGGAAACAGAAGCCGATGAGGTCCGTGTGAGCATGCGAATGCAGGATGGTGTGAATATTTCTGTGATTCATAACTACTTCGAAGAACTTGATGAAATTGTGAGTCAGCTTATTGATCCCGATGAAGTGGAATATTACACACGTGACCTGGGCGGCTGGGGAGGTGACGGCCGGATTGATATCAACCTGGTCAGCCAGGACGAGCGTGAACGTTCCGCAGAAGATATTGCAAATGATATCCGCAGCAACCTTGGAAATGTGCTGCCCGGTGCTGATTTGCGGGTGTATACTCGCGGCGGTTTGTGGATAATGCGCAGAGTATTCCGAACCGGCGGCGGTGACGAAGATGCAGCCGTTGGTTTTCAGCTGAGGGGCTACGACCTTGAGACATCCCGGGAGCTTGCGCGAAACGTTCGCAACCGCCTTGAACGCGTGCCAGGTGTCACCGACCTGGAGATTGAGGAGTCGGAAGGCCGCCCTCAGCAGGATATCACAATAAACAGAGAAAAAATCGCTGAACTCGGAATTGGTGTGGATGAAGTAGCCGGAACCATTCAGACAAATATTGCGGGTCAGCAGGCCGGAATTTTCCGGGTAAATGGTGAAGAGAGACCCATCATGGTTCGATTAAGACCCCAGGATCGTGTGGATATGGAAGATATTGGGAATATCAGTATACGAGCCGGGGATGATCAGATTGTGCCGATCTCCTCCGTTATTGAGATGGAGCGATCGCGAGCTCCCACATCCGTAAACCGTGTGGACGGGCAGAGAGTGGTTTATCTTACCGCTAATCTGGAGGATGATGTAACCCTTGGTGAAGCTGTATCCCGAATGGAAAGTTCACTTTCTGAAATGCAGTTTCCCGAGGGATATTCTGTCTATTTCGGAGGAGAATATGAAGAACTGCAGCAGGCGCAAGACGATTTTACAATGGCAATTATTTTCGCTCTTGTGCTGGTCTATATGGTGATGGCCGCGCAGTTTGAGCGATTTTTAGACCCGTTGATTGTCATGTTTTCCGTTCCCGTTGCGCTTATCGGAGTGGTTCCCACACTTATGATAACCGGCACAACAATTAACATGCAGAGTTTGATGGGAGTTTTGATGCTGCTCGGAATCGTAGTAAATAACGCCATTGTACTGGTGGATTATATAAACCTGATGAGACGACGGGATGAAACAACAGGACTTCTTGAATCGATCATTGCCGCGTCGAGGCTCAGGCTCCGGCCGATACTGATGACCTCCTTCACAACCATACTTGCGATGGTACCACTGGCGGTCGGAATTGGTGTGGGTGCCGAAATACAGGCGGCTCTTGCCCGTGTTGTAATCGGTGGGCTGCTCGCGTCTACATTCATCACCCTATTTCTAATTCCAATTGTCTACCTTGAATTTACCCGGGCTGTTTCGGCCATAAAAGAGTGGCAAGCCTCCCTATTAGAAAGAACCAGGCGCAGAATCTCTGCGAAAGCATAAAGTTTCCCTCAATTTCGGCCGATAAATAGGTATCCCCTGTGTAAGTGTCCCACGCTGTAAATGTTGTAAAAAGCTGTGGGCCAATAACTTTTCATGAAATTTCAGACAATCAACCAGGAATTAAACCGTTAGCCGTTCTGTTTATTCAGAAAAGAACAGAACTTTTTGTTCCAATACCAGTATACAGGACTAAATCAGAACTCATACATTTTTTACTTATAGACATAAATGTTACGCTCAATTATTATTCTCACTGCTTTTTTATTAATGGTGCCGGTAATTGCCGCCGCACAAGACCGGGATACAACCGCTTCGGAAGGTCAGGTAATTGAGCGGGTGATTTTTGAAAATCCTGAAACCATGATCGATTTCATGGAACACCGGTATTCTCTCACCTCTACCTCTTTTGCAGATACACTTCGGAATCAGAGCCGCCTGTTTACAGAAACTGAGGAGCGGCCTGAACGGGCAAGCCTATCGCAGAATTACCCGAACCCATTTAATCCGGCAACTACTATTGGCTTCCGTTTGTCAGAAAACAGCAATGTAAAAATTGAGGTATTCGATCAGCTTGGCAGAAGTGTTGATGTACTGCTGCAGGGAACTCGCTCTGCCGGTGAACACACTGTTGCATATGACGCATCGCACCTGACCAGTGGTATTTACATTTACAGAATGGAGATGCAAAGTCTGGAAAGCAGCAATCGCCAGATGTTTACCCGCAAGTTTACACTTTTGAAATAGCAAAAAAATCCTCACCCGTTTTCACAGATGAGGATTCAATCAAACCGATTCAGCCTGTTTTAGAAGACTTCTTCTACAGGCGTATATTCCATTCCAAAAGCATCGGCTACATCTTTGTAAACGATCTTACCGTCCGCGATATTCAGACCTTTCAGAAGTTCGATATTTCCTTTCAGAGCCTTCTTCCACCCTTCATTTGCAATCTGTACGGCATAGGGCAGCGTAACGTTTGTGAGGCCCATTGTAGAGGTGAAAGGTACAGCACCCGGCATATTGGCAACGCAGTAATGAACCACATCATCAACAACGTAAACCGGTTTATCATGTGTGGTGGGTTTTGAAGTCTCGAAACATCCGCCCTGGTCGATCGCCACATCTACAAGAACAGTCCCGGGTTTCAAAAGAGATAGCATTTCCCGTGTGATAAGATGAGGTGCCTTCGCTCCTGGTTTAAGGACTCCGCCGATCACGAGATCGGTATCGGGTAGAAGTTTTCTGATGTTCGCCTCGTTTGAGAACAACGTATTCACATTCTTTGGCATTACATCGTCGAGGTAACGAAGCCTTGGAATATTTATATCCAGAATTGTTGTATATGCACCCATACCGGCAGCTATTTTTGCGGCGTTTACACCCACAATTCCGCCACCAAGAACGATAACTTTAGCAGGCGGAACACCTGGAATGCCGCCCATCAGAATACCGCGGCCACCCATCGGCTTTTCAAGATATTTAGCTCCTTCCTGGGCAGCCATCCTGCCGGCGACTTCACTCATGGGAATCAGCAGCGGCAGAGAACGGTCTGCTTTTTCTACGGTTTCGTATGCAATAGCAATGCATTTAGATTTGACGACAGCTTCAGTGAGATCGCGGCTTGCAGCAAAATGCAGATAGGTAAAAAGAACCTGCCCTTCTCTCATCCGGCTATATTCCGGTTCGATGGGTTCCTTCACCTTCATAATCATATCCGCCTGCTGCCAGATATCATCCACATTTTCAACAATTTCAGCACCGGCTTCAAGATACATTTCATCTGAAAACCCGCTTCCTTTACCCGCATCTTTCTCAATGAGTACACTGTGGCCGTTTTTTTTGAATTGCATCACACCGCCCGGCAGCAGAGCAACTCGGTTTTCGTGAGTCTTGATCTCCCTGGGAACTCCTATAATCATAATGGTAAATCTTAAATTTGAATATCTGTTCGGAAATGTGGGCTGAAGTTAGAAATTTTTAGGCATTGAAACAGAATTAGCTCTATTGATTTTTTAAATCTAACTAACAATTACAAAAGTTCGGTTTTGTATAAACAGGCCAGATATGTGAGAAGAGAGATTTTCGAACAATTCACATCAAACCCATTAATCACCGAGCAGACGTTTCACTTTCAGCAGCCCTTTTTTTGTGAGAGAGATATGCCCGTAGAGATACGGTCCCCCAATCGATTCAGCCCGTATAAAATCGAGGTCAATCAGGTATTGAAATAAATTGCGAATCTCCACGCGGTCCAGTTTCAGTTCATCGGAGAGATCAACCACCGATATATTTTTACCCTCTTCATAACCGGATAGTAATGCAGCAGAGCACAATATTTTTTCACACCGCCGGTTAAATGATTTTCCAATCAACATGGGGACCTTTTTTTTATCAAGGTTAAAAGTGCAGATCAACAATTTGTTATTGTAATGTTAACGATCTGTTAACCCGCCGCGCTTCAGGATCTCTTCAGGCAATCAGAATCGAGTGTTGGAAAAAGGAGCACATACAGCTACATTTAACCGCCATACCGATGACTAAAATTGTAAGATAAAACAGGATCAAATTTACGCTTTATGATCTCCAAAGACATCTTATCAAAAATAAAGAAGCTCGAAATCCAGACGAAAGGATTGGTTAACAATCTGTTTGGCGGAGAGTATCAGTCTGCGTTTAAAGGCCGGGGAATGGAATTCTCAGAAGTGAGAGCCTACACATTTGGTGATGATATTCGCCTGATCGACTGGAATGTGACCGCACGAAATGACGAGCCCTACATTAAAGTTTTTGAGGAAGAGCGTGAACAAACCATGATGCTCTGTGTGGATATATCCCCGAGTGGTTTTTTTGGGAGCCATTCACAAACCAAGATGGAGCTGGCTATTGAAGTTTGTGCAGTAATCGCATTCAGTGCGATTAAAAACGGAGATAAGGTTGGGATGGTTCTGTTTAGTGATAAAATTGAAAAAGTGATTCCGCCAAAAAAAGGACGGACTCACGTTCTCAGGCTGATCAGGGAACTGTATGTTACCCGGCCGACCGGTAATGAAACCGACATCGGAAATGCCCTTTCCTACATCAACAGGCTTTTGAACCGACGGGCCATTATTGTGCTGGCATCCGATTTTCAGGATGAGGAGTTTCAAAAGCAGCACCGGATCACCAACAGGAAACACGATCTTGTGAATCTTCTGATCAATGATCAGTTCGAAGATGAATTGCCTGATGTAGGACTTGTAACGCTTCAGGATGCCGAAACAGGCACTCAGCGAATGGTGGATACATCAAACAATAAAGTACGGGAGTTCTACCGCGAACAGCGAAAAAGAGAGCATCTAAAACTGAAAGAGTATTTTAGGAAAAATAAGATGGATTCCGTCAGCCTTAAAACAAACGAGTCATACGTAAAACCTCTGATCTCATTTTTCCAAAGAAGAACCCAGCGCAGGTAAGAAGTGGCCGGGTTACAATATGATTTTCCTTACCTGACCTCTAACGGAGGGGTCAGCTTTCGCCGTTTGGGTCATCTTCACCATCAATGCCAGCAACGGGTTCCATAACGGAAAGCTCATCGAGGAGTCCCTGATAGCGTTGTACGGTTCGTTTAAGTTCAGGCAAATACTCTTCATCCAGCGATTCTGAAGCAGGCAAATCCACACGGCGTGAATTAACGGGCCGGTCGTCGACATACAGCCTGTAGCACAGGTGAGGTCCGGTAGCAAGGCCGGTCTGTCCAACGTAGCCAATCACCTGACCTTGTTCCACCCGGGTTCCGGCCCGGATTCCGCTGGCAAATCCGTTCAGGTGCAGATATGCAGAACGGTAACTGCTGTTGTGACGAATCTGAACGATGTTTCCATTCCCGCCGCGATACTGCGCTTCGGTTACAACGCCATCACCCACAGCAAGAATCGGCGTGCCGGTTGGTGCAGCATAGTCTGTTCCGTAATGCGGTCGGTTTTCCCGGAGTATCGGGTGGAACCGGTTATTTGAAAAACCGGAACTCACGCGCTGACTGTATCGAAAAGGAGCCATCAATAATGCTTTTTCGAGGCTGTTGCCATTTTCATCAAAATATCCGCGCCGCTCTTCGTTTTCAAAATGGTAGGCATTGTATACATTGCCCCTGTGCTGGAATTCCGCCGCTTTTATATCACCAACCCCGATAAACTGATCCCCGGCATAACGCTGTTCATACACTACTTTAAAATGGTCTCCCTCACGCAGAAGGAAAAAATCGACTTGCCAGGCAAACACATTAGCCATCGCCGCTCCGAGGGATGAGGGGTTTCCTTCAGCTACAATCGTTTCGTAAAGCGAACTCCGAATCACACCAGATGCTTCACTGAGTACCGTTCTGACCGGAACTTCACCCGGTTCCACAAGATATTCATCTTCCCATCCAACAGTTACATACCGCGTGGCGCTCGGCTGCCAGACAAAAGCAACGGCATCATCCTCTTTGTAATAAATCCGGTAAGTTTGCCCCGGTACAATACGGCTCAAATTTGCTACACCCTCTGAACTCTGCTGAATCTGGTATATCTGGGCAGGTGACAGGTTGTGCCGTCTAAGAATAATGTAAAGGCTTTCGTTACGCTGAACCCGAAACTCTTCAAAATCATACTGCTCAATTTCAAAACCGTATTCATCTGTTGGAGGCACGGGCTGTATCTCGTTTACAGTATCCATGGTGATGAGAAATTCGCTGTTTGCGGCCTCAGCATCGAAATCGGAAGATTGGACAAAAATAAAACGAATGGCGACCACAACGAGAGTCAGTGCAACAACAAGAAGTAGAGTCTTACGTGTCTGTATTTGCATTCCTAAAGCAGTATATTTTAAGCTATATGATTTTATGAACGAAAATAGAACATTCTTTAAGAGATTCATAACTGAAATTATCGTTTTTCGCATTCAATACATCAACAGAATGGACGTTATCGTTCACTCCTTGTAGCTGAAAATTTAACTGTTTCACAAATGTTGTCGGCAAAATTGAGGGAACTATTAAATTCTACTTACCTTTGGGTGTGAAATTTTACAACTACTTCTTATTACGAATCTACTGCCAGTCTGCAATTCAGCTGTAAGACTGGTGTTTTTATGCTATTACTACATTTGTATCACCGGTATATGAAATTATTAAAATTCTGCAAACGCGGGCTGATAGCCTCTGTTTTAACCTGTATTGCCCTGATTTTTTCCGGGTCAACTCTCCTGGCTCAGCAGCTTCACACTTTTGTTGATCACGATTCACTTCGCGTGGGTGATCCCGTTACGCTCAGCATTGTTATCGAAGGTAATTATTCACTGCAGGAGTATCCGGATGGTGACGCCTTCCCGGAAGACCTCGAACTGCAAAACAGGCAGCGGTTCCAGGTGTCAGCAACTCGCGACAGTATTGTGTACAACCTTCAGTTTTTCAGTCTTGAGGATATGGTCCTGGACAGGCTCAACTTCCAGATCCGGATCGATCAGCGGGATACCACGCTCCAATCGAGCCGGGTGCCTCTCTATTTTAAGACCACACTTGCCGAGGATGATGATGAACTTCGCCCCTTCAAGCCGATTTTTGATTTCGCCCGCTCCTACTGGATTTGGATTCTGGCTGCGCTGCTGCTCGCGCTTTTAGGATATTACCTGTTTACGCTAATAAAGAAACGCACACAGAAAGAGGTGTTCATCCCCCGCCCGTTCGAATCAACACCTTTTGTAAATCCGTTGCGTGAGCTTGAAACTTCCATGGAGCAGATCAAATCGCAACCGCCTCCGATGAATGAAAAAGAGTTTGAGCAATTTTATGTACAACTGGCCGATGCCATCCGTTTATATCTCAAGCGTGTGTATGATTTTCCAGCACTGGAAATGACATCCGGAGAGATTGTTCGGAAACTGCAGGAACTCCGGGCTTCCTCAGACCTCATCAAAAAAGTAAAAAAAGTGCTTTATGATGCCGATATGGTGAAATTTGCAAAATTTAATCCGGCTTCCGACCAGGTAGCCGATGCGCTGAAAACCGGGACTGACTTTGTGGAAACTGCCCGAACGATCGACTCCGAACGAATCGAGTACCTGGAACATCAGCACACTGAAAAACAGCAGGAGCTGAAAACAGAACATGAACAGAAAGAACTGGAACGAAAACAGGAATTTGAACAATGAGCTGGGCTAATCCTGAATATTTTTGGCTGTTGATCCTTATCCCGTTCTACCTGGGATATGTCATTTGGAAACATTTTTTCAAGAAACGAGCCTCGATCACTTTCTCATCCACGGCTATTTTTGACAATATTCCCGGCAACTATAAAGCGAAGCTGATTTGGCTCACGCCTCTTCTTTATTCTGCTGCCTTTACGCTCCTGGTTACCGCTGCGGCGCGTCCCCAGCTGCAGAATACCACCGTGGAAGAGAGCGTGGAAGGTATTGATATCATGTTATCCATCGATATCTCATCCTCCATGCTTGCCGAAGATCTTCAGCCCAACCGGCTGATTGCCGCCAAAGAGATCGCCGCAGATTTTATTGATGTTCGCAGAAACGATCGCATTGGAATCGGCGTATTTGCCCGTGAAAGTTTTACAGTTGTGCCGCCAACCGTAGATCACAATCTTGCCAAACAGATGCTTGAAACGGTAGACCTCGGGATGGTACGCGACGGTACGGCCATCGGCGTGGGGATCGCAACCGCCATCAATCGTTTGCGGGACAGCAGCGCAGAGAGCAGAGTCATTATTTTGCTGACCGACGGCATGAACAATGCCGGTGAAATTGATCCGATAACCGCGGGAGAGCTTGCCGCCACATTTGGAATCCGGGTTTACACACTGGGCGTTGGCTCACGCGGTACGGCGCCCTACCCAATTGATGATCCTGTTTTCGGACGGCGTTATCAAAATGTTGAGGTAAATATTGACGAGGAGATGCTTCAGCAGATCGCCACACAAACCGGCGGACAATACTTCAGGGCAACTACGACTGAAGAGCTGAGTGAAATTTATGATGTGATCGATCAGCTGGAAACTTCAGAAATTGAAGAAATTCTCTATCGTGACTACGAAGACCGCTACTCTTTGTGGCTGCTTCCCGGAATTATTTTACTGATCACAGGCTTCTTGAATGAACGCTGGGTTACCGGAAGCCCGCTGTTTGAACTATAATTTTCTTATTTTGCGGTCACTTCTCGTTTCCGCACATTTTAATGCTTTATGATCAACAAGATACAGTCTGCTCTTAAAAAAGAGATTAACCTGAGGGATATAAAAACCAGGCTTTCAGGACGGGAAACAATACAGCTTATCAATTTTACAGGTTCGTCGGCTTCGTTTTTATACCACGAACTGAGCCGGTCGGAAGGCGTTGTGCTTGTTCTCACGGAAGACCAGGAGAAAGCAGCGGCTGTCGCATCTGATATTGAACAGATGGGCAGTAGCGGCGTATATCTCTTTCCGGCTACCCGCCGAAAACCCTACGATGATCAGAAAATCGTTGATACGTCAACACTGGTTCAGCGCTCCGAAGTTTTGGAACAGATTCAAACCGGAAATGCAAAGGTGGTAACAGCCCCGCTTGAAGCCATTTTTGATAAGCTCGTACCGCCGGAGCAGTTTTCAGGAGCGTCACTCACACTGAAAAAAGGGATGCCCCTCTCGCCCGAAGATCTCTCTACACAACTCACAGAACAGGGCTACGGAACGCAACGTTTTGTAGGATCCCCCGGCGAATTTGCCATCCGCGGTGGTATTTTTGATATCTTTCCGTTTTCAGGTGAATATCCCATTCGTCTTGAATTTTTTGGGGATGAGATCGACACCATCCGGGAATTTGACCCCGATTCTCAGCGATCAGTTGCCTTTCTGGATCATTGCCGGATTGTACCCAACGCCGCCTTTTCAGGAGCAGCAAATAAAGAAACGCTCCTCTCCTACCTACCGGACAGTGCCATCCTGGCTGTTGATGAACCGGACTTATTCCGATCCCGTATCGAAGAGTTTACAGAGCAGGCTGAAAAACGATATGCTGAACTCGATGATGAAGATCTCAACCGGCCGGAAGACGAATATCTTTCACTCCGGGAATGGGATGAAACAATTCAGAAATATGGCATCATCACATCCGGTTCCATGAACCGATCAGGTCATACTGGTTTGAAGGCAGAGCTTAATTCAGCACCTCACCCGTCATTTAACGGAAGTTTTAAGGTTCTGCGATCTTTTATATCCGAAAAATCAGCTGCCGGAATTCAAACAATAATTCTGTGTAATCACGAAAATCAAAAAGAGAGGTTTGAAGAGCTTCTTGGCGAACCCAGTGAAGAGTTCAGCTACCTGCTGGCCGTTCATTCATTACACCAGGGATTTATACTTCCGGGTCAGAAACTTGCTGTACTAACCGACCACGAAATTTTCAACCGCTACCACCGTCCGAAAACCAAAAGAAAACAGGTTCGCGGCGGAATCTCTCTGAAAGAACTGAAAGATTTGAACGTGGGCGATTACGTGGTTCACGTAGATTACGGCATTGCAACCTTTGCCGGATTTAAAAAAATAGATGTTCGAAACACCGTTCAGGAAGCTGCAGTACTTCGATACAAAGACGATTCCATTCTGTATGTGAATGTTTCCAGCCTTCATAAGCTTCAAAAATATTCCGGCAAAGAGGGGAAAAAACCACGAATTACGAAACTCGGTTCCGGTGAATGGGCGCGGAAAAAAGCAACGACCCGCAAAAAAGTTAAGGATATCGCGCGGGAACTGATCCAGCTCTACGCCAAGCGAAAAGCGATGGAAGCGTTTAGTTTTTCAGAGGACCAGTCGTGGCAGACCGAAATGGAGGCCCGCTTTGAGTTTGAGGAAACTCCGGATCAAATGGAGGCCATTGAGGCTGTAAAACGGGATATGGAATCACACCAGCCAATGGACAGGCTCATCTGTGGTGATGTGGGATTTGGAAAAACCGAAGTCGCCATGCGGGCCGCATTCAAAGCCGTGATGGATCAGAAACAGGTGGCCATTCTTGTTCCAACGACGATCCTGGCCGATCAGCACGCAAAAACGTTCCAGGAGCGAATGAAAGATTTCCCGGTTGTGGTTGAGTCACTCTCCCGGTTCAGAACCACGGCAGAACAGAAACAAATTGTAAAAGACCTGGAAGCGGGAAAAGTAGATATTCTGATCGGCACGCACCGAATCGTTTCCAAAGATGTCAAGTTCAAAGATCTCGGGCTTTTAGTAATTGACGAGGAGCAGCGATTTGGTGTATCCGTAAAAGAGAAACTAAAAAAGTTCCGCGCTTCTGTTGATGTGATGACCATGACTGCAACGCCAATTCCGCGTACGCTGCAATTTTCGCTGATGGGTGCACGCGACCTGAGCATTATCAATACACCGCCATCAAACCGCCAGCCGGTATATACCGAAATTCACAGTTTTGATACTGAGCTGATCCGGGATTCCATTTTGCAGGAAACATCAAGAGGCGGACAGATCTTTTTCATCAACAACCGCGTTAAAAATATTAAAGAAGTAACGGAAATGATCCGTGAACTGGTACCCAATATCAAGATTCGCACGGCTCACGGGCAGATGAAACCTTCCAGTCTCGAGAAAATCATCCAGGATTTTTATCAGCATAAATTTGATGTGCTGATTTCCACCAATATCGTGGAGAACGGGATTGATATTTCCAATGCAAACACCATTATCATCAATAATGCGAATCAGTTTGGTCTGTCCGAACTTCACCAGCTGCGCGGTCGTGTGGGGCGGTCAAACCGAAAAGCATTTTGCTACCTGATCACACCGCCGATCCGGAGTCTTTCAGAAGATGCCCGAAAACGACTGATGGCCCTTGAGGAGCATTCCGATCTTGGTTCCGGCTTTAATATTGCGATGAGAGACCTGGATATCCGGGGAGCGGGCGATATTCTGGGTGCCGAGCAGAGCGGATTTATCACTGATATCGGCTTCGAAATGTATACCAAAATCCTTGACGATGCCGTGCGTGAGCTTAAGGAGACGGAATTCAGCTCCATGTTCTCAAGTGAACCGAAATCGATCGAGCTGCCTGATACACTGGTTGAGTTTGATCACTCCGCATACCTCGAAAACAGCTACGTATCTGACAACGTAGAAAGACTAAACCTCTACCGAAAACTTGCCGAAGCTTCAAGCAGCAAGCAAATTGATGACTGGGAAGAGGAACTGAAAGACCGGTTTGGCCCTATGCCCAAAAGTGCCGTTTTCCTTGTTTTAGCCACACGCATTAAACTGGCTGCTTCAAAACGCCTCGTTAAAAAAATAACAATCCGGGCAAACCGGATGTGGCTCCAGTTTCCGAAACATAAATCAGATCTCGGCGAGAAATTTTACGGAAATGGGTACTTTCAGAAAATTCTAAAAGATGTGGAGGAAAACAGCGGAAAATCATTTGAAGTGATCCAGAAAAAAGATGCTGTACGTTTGGTGATTCAAAACATCCCCGACAGTGATGCTGCGCTTGATTATCTGCGCGGTCTGGTCCATTTTGATCAACGTGAAGAGTCTGTACCAGCATGATCGTTTCAGTTACAAAAGCATCTGAAATCATTCGCGCTGGTGGCCTGGTTGCCATTCCCACCGAAACCGTTTACGGGCTTGCTGCCGATGCTTCCAACGCCCTGGCCGTCCAGAAAACCTTCAACGTAAAGGGTAGGCCGGCTGATAATCCATTGATTGTTCATATCTCCTCTTTAAACCAGGTTTCAGATTTTGCATCAGAGTTTCCTGATTTCGCACAAAAACTTGCTGCGGAATTCTGGCCGGGTCCGCTAACCATTGTACTAAAGAAAAAAAACAGTGTACTGGATCTCGTCACCGCAGGCCTCGATACTGTAGCACTCCGCATGCCGAATCACCCCCTGGCTCTTCATCTGATTTCCATGAGTGGCCCGGTAACGGCCCCGAGTGCCAACCGGTCGGGACTGCCCAGCCCCACACGGCCTGCTCATGTTACAGACGATTTTGGGCCCGATTTCCCGGTTCTCGATGGCGGTGAATGCACCATTGGAATTGAATCAACGGTTATTGATCTGAGTACAGAAAACCCGGTAATTTTAAGACCGGGGAGAATCTCCACAGAAGAAATATCACAACGGTTGTCTGTAGCTGTGGATCACACCGACGAGACTTTATCGGATCTAAAAAAAAGCCCCGGTACCCGCTACACTCATTACAAGCCGCGGGCTGATGTTCAATGGCTGCCATCGGGATCAGAAATAACATTGCATCAGGATGAACTCTACATTTTTCATTCCGGTACTCACCAAACAAATTCCAATAACGTAATCGACTTTGCCGGTGATTTTGATGCCCTTGGCAGAGCGATTTACGATCTGTATCGCACAGCCGACCGGAGAAATTACACAAATATTTACATTGAGCCCCTGCCCAATCCCTCCGATCACCCCATGATTCCGCCCCTGTTAAACAGAATACAAAAGTCTGTAAGCCAGTAAGTTACGTTCTCATCATACACAGGTCCGGAATGTTTTTTCAATTCGTGAAACGATTCTGAATTCCTGCCATGTTTAGAAGCCACCTGAAGTCAATGATATTTTTTCATTCACTCTATCAGGATCTTTAACCCCAAAATAAACACTGAAAAATTATGAAGCGTAATCTATATAAACGCCTGTTACTATTCGCAGGAATTCCACTACTTATCATGACTTTTATTACCGCTTGCGGTGATGATTCACCGTCAGGCGTGGAACCCCCTGTAGAAGAAGATTTGAATATAGTTGAAACCGCTGAAGAAGCGGGTAACTTTACCACCCTCCTCTCCGTAGCAACCGATCTTGGACTTGCCGATGTTTTGGCAACAGAAGAATTAACGGTATTTGCTCCAACCGATGATGCATTTGCCAGCCTGCCAGACGGCCTGCTTGATGAACTATCAGATGATCAGTTAACTGAAATACTCCTCTACCACGTACTTGCCGGGGCTGTTATGTCGTCGCAAATCGATGCACAGCAAGATGCGGAAACGGAGCAGGGAGAACGAATTCTGCTGCAATCAAATGGCGGAGTGACAATTAATGGAACATCCACCGTAATCAGTGCGGATATTCAGGCTACCAACGGGGTGATCCATGCAGTTGATGAAGTTCTGCTTCCGGCTGAATTCAGAGAACCCGGAATTATTGAAGAAGCCCAGGCTGCAGGTGAATTTTCCATCCTGTTAGACGCAATTGAAGATGCAGGCCTTACCACAACCCTTCAGTTCCTCGGGCCATTTACTGTGTTTGCACCGTCAGATGATGCTTTTAATGATCTCGGGCTCGATGTAGTTGACGGACTGAGTGACGAACAACTTGCTGATATACTCACGTACCATGTACTTGATGGTGAAGTTGCCTCAGGCGATTTACAACCCACACAAACTGTTACCGCGTTGAATAGCGGTGAACTTTTCATCACAGCCGATAATGGCGATGTGACAGTGAACGGTACTTCCGGAGTATTTCTGGCGGATGTAGCTGCCAGAAATGGAACTATCCATGCCGTTGACCAGGTACTTCTCCCGGATGCGTATGGAAATGTGGTTGATAACGCGATTAAACGATACGATCTGACCACACTTGTGGACCTCGTTGTAGCGCAGGATCTGGCCGGTACTCTTTCTGATGAAAATGAAGAGTTTACCGTTTTTGCTCCCACAAATGATGCTTTTGAAGAGATCAGCGATGTGGTTGGCGGTCTAAACGACGAACAGGTTACAAATACACTTCTCTATCATGTTGTCAATGCAGCTGTAGAGTCCGGTGATCTTGAATCAACCCAAACTGTTGTGACGCTTAACGACGGCGAGGAGATTTTGATTGAAGTTTCTGACGGAATAGTCACGATAAATGGCGAATCTACCGTTCAGGTAGCAGATGTAGTTGGAACCAATGGTGTGATTCACATTATTGATACCGTTCTGATTCCGGAAGAACTTGGTGGAGGAATTCCTGCCGATGAAGCAGATGCAACGATCACGATTAACAACGTTGGATCCAGCGCATGGGTAATCGACGAGATTGAAGGTGATGGCGCTTCTGCTGAACTTGAAGAGGAAAATACACCGCTAACACTCGAAGCTGAACGCAGATATACGATTGTAAATCTTGGGGCTGAAGACCATCCGCTCCAGTTGCGAGATGCCGATGGCACCGTACTGATTTCTGCTCAGGGTGATGGAGAAATTCATAACTATGAACCGGCCAACGTAGTCGTAAATGATGAGGACGGGTCAATAACCTTCACCTTAACGGGCGGACTGGCCGAAGCTATTGCAACATACAACTGCACTCCGCACGCTGCAATGGAAGGCGATATAATTGTGAACTGATATTTAGAGAAGCTATTTTAGTTTCAAACATATTATAAATTAGGCGCTTTGATTCAGTTCAAAGCGCCTTTTTTTATTGGGTTTTAGAAAATTCATTGTAAATGAAAAAAGTATCATGCCGCATCCAGAAGCATCAGGGTGGGTCCATAGTAACGTGATGGTTCAAATCAAAAGGTATGACAACCCCGTCTCGTAGAGACGATATATTTGTAGAACCAGATCACATCGCCAAAACCAAGATCTTCCGTAGGAACAAAATGTTTCTTTGAACGGGCTTTGAGCCAATTCAAAATCCACATACCTAACCAAATATACCGTACCTACGGCACGGCGGATGGAATGCACCGCCAATTTTTTCTACAAATATAATGCTCCGATGGGAGCATGGTTTGCCACAAAAAAGTGACCAGCCCCGAACGGGGCGCTAGTCAACAGCCCGGGGTTGCAACCCCGGGAATTCGTTAAGGATCAAAAACAGGAATCCCGAGGCGTTAAATTCTGCAGAATCAAAGAACCCTCCGAGGGATTGTCCGATGAATGTTGCACCGCACCGAATCTATTGTCAAATAAGGAGATCACACGTTCGTGCCCGCAATGACGTGGTGGATTTGCCCAGGAATCCTTCAAACAATCTATCCAGACAGAACCCGTCTCGTAGAGACGATATATTTGTAGAAACAGATCACATCGCCAAATCCGGGATGTTCCGTAGGAACAATATGTTTCCTTGAACGGGATATACACGAATTAAAAGCCATGAGCCTAACAAAATATACCGTACGTACGGCCCGGCGAATGGAATACACCGACTATTTTTCTACAAATATAATGCTCCGATGGGAGCATGGTTTGCCACAAAAAGCTAAAATCATCAAAGTGACTGAAGGGCATCCGGAATCGGTGTATCACCTGATAGCAGGTCAAATGATTTATAAAACGTTTTTTCTTCTTCGAACGATTCGGCGACTACAGCAGCTACATCTTCCCGTGGAATTTCTCCCCCATCCAGGTTACCGACTTTTATATTGCCCGTTCCATTTTCATTGGTAAGACGTCCAGGTTTGATAATAGTATAGTTCAAACCACTGTTCAGTAATGCTTCATCAGCATCTGCCTTTGCCTTCTGGTATGCCTGAAATACCTCATCTCCTCTTGGTGTGTCTAACCCCATCGCACTAATCATTATATAGCGTTGAATTTCATTTTCAGCACAAGCTCTAATCAGTTTGATTGCACCATCGCGATCAACGGACTTTTTTCGCTCTTTTCCGCTTCCCGGTCCGGCACCGGCCGCAAAGAGTACGGCGTCAACATTACCAACGGCTTCTGAAATGTCGGCTTCCTGTTCAATGTCACAGATTACCGGTTCCACACCCAACTTTTTAAGATCACTTTTCTGTTCCTTTTTTCGAATAATTCCTCTTACATGGTGCCCCTTTTCAATCAATATTGGGTGAAGGTGACGTGCAATCTTTCCGCTTGCTCCTACGACAGTAATATTCATAGTTTGCTTATTGATTTGAAATTTATCTCTTATTGATCTGTACTGCGGTACCGACGGTAAGTAATCAGTTTCAAGGCATTGGAAAAGTCATCAATGTGTGACTTCTTGAAATTATGTCACTCAAAATTCAACAATATGTCATCTGATGATTGTTCACTATTGCCTCAGTACCAAAGCACTACTCTTTACGAATTTTGTATACAAGATATGCAGTGACCCCCATCGCTACCGTGGTTGCACCCAAAAGTAACCCAATATTCAAATCTCTCTGTGCTTTTTCAGCTTTTCCCAGGTACCCTGAGCCAACCCCCTTTTTGGCTATTAGCCGTTCAATTTTTTCAATCCGCTGTTCAAGTTCTTTTCGGGTTTTTTCTGTAATACTCATTTGAGTCAAAATTTTACGTTAATATTAATAAAACAGATTTCTTTGAATGTCACATAAAAAACATCATGGAACATATTAGCGTTCAATGAGTTCGGCAATTTTTACTTACTGCAGGCAAGATTGTTTCAAAATTGTTCATTAAATAGAAAGAGCCCCGGGTAATGAACTACCTCGGGGCAGAGCCCGCGAGGTATCAACTATGAACCCTTAACTTTTTGGTCAATACAAAGCTTACTTTTGGAGTGTCCCCCTTCGAAGGGGGCAATGGGGGATGATTTGTAGAGTTTTGAAACCATAAAAATTGTTAATTTGCTTGAATCAACACCTACTGGATCATCCCCCAGCTCTCTCCGTTCGCTTCCCCCTTCAAAAGGGGACTTTTATCTTTTTCCAACCCAGAGGGACGGGGAATTAAACCACTTATGATTAAACCAGAGCTCTAAGTTCCTGTCGAGTTGTTTTCAAATACTGCCACTCAACTTGATCCCAATCCCCCCGTCAATCCGAATCGGCTGCCCCGTAATAAAAGCCCCTTTTTCACCCGATACAAATGCCACTAATTCACCAATCTCCCTCTGATTGGCCATTCTTTCAACCAGGTGAATATCAATCGTTTCCTGACGCACCTTATCCGGATCGGCAGACTGGCTGAATGCCTCGCGGTTCATCGGTGTATCCACACCTCCAGGACATATTGCCACAGACCGGATTTCCGGAGCATAGTCTACGGCAATACTTCTGGTTAGGCCGATTAACGCCGATTTTGAGGCAATATACGCGGCTACATTTTTCTGGGCTACAAAAGCCTGAACGCTCGACATGTTCACCACAACTCCTTTACCTTGCTTCTGCATGTAAGGGATGGTGTGTTTGGCACACAAAAAAGCACCTTTCACATTCACTTCCATCACATGTTCCCATTCCTCCTCGCTGGTATCCGTCACGCCTGAATATTTCAGAATTCCGGCATTGTTGACAAGCACATCCACTCTGCCATAGTCCTTTATTACATCGCTAACTGCTTGTTGTACCTGTTTCTCACTGGATACATCACACCGGTAAAACCGGCATCGATCACCCAGATCCCGGGCAAGCCCGGTACCTGCTTTTTCGTCTACATCAAAAATTGCAACATTACCGTTATCACGATGAAAAATACGGGCACAACCTTCCCCTATGCCTTTTGCACCTCCGGTTATGATGATGGCTTTATCTGTGAATGACATATTCTGCAGTGATTTATTTAATGATGTCTGTGCTATAAATCCCAACTCTTAACTTGTTGTTTTGACGTCCCCAGCCCATCGATACCGAGTTCCACAATATCACCCGGTTTCAGAAATTGAGGAGGTTTAAAACCCAGCCCAACCCCTGCAGGTGTTCCCGTTGATATAATATCGCCCGGATGCAGGGTCATGAATTTCGAGATATAACTGACCAGGTAGGGTATACCAAAGATAAAATCACGGGTAGAACCGTCCTGTTTCATCTCTCCGTTTACCTTCAGCCAAAGTTTCAGATTATGTACATCATTCACCTCATCCTGTGTTGCCAGGTAAGGACCGATGGGGGCAAATGTATCACAGCTTTTACCCTTCACCCACTGACCTCCCCTTTCGAGCTGAAACTCCCTCTCGCTATAGTCGTTGTGTACACAATATCCGGCGATATAATCGAGAGCTTCCTCTTCCGGTACATAGGTAGCTTTCTTTCCGATTACAACCGCCAGTTCAACTTCCCAGTCCGTTTTTTTGCTGTTTTTCGGAATGATCATATCGTCATTCGGTCCAACGATAGCCGACGTAGCTTTAAAAAACAGAATAGGCTCCTCAGGTATATCCATTCCGCCTTCCCTGGCGTGATCAGCATAATTTAAGCCCACACATACTATTTTACCTGATCCTGTTACCGGAGGTCCCAGCCGCTGCGAAGAATCCACCGCGGATTTTGAAGTTGTTGTGTCTTTCAGCCAGGCTTCTAACTTATTCAATCCACCATCAGCAAAAAATGCAGGCGTATAGTCATTTGTAACTGAACTTGTATGAAGCCAATTTCCATTCTCGTCTATAATGCCAGGTTTCTCGTTTCCCGGGTTGCCGAATCTGATTAGTTTCATGAGTTAAACAGAATTTTAATGTTGAAGTTTTGAGTTAGTGTTCTGAAAAACAATCTGATATCTATGTAATGTGAATCATGCGTACCTCATATCTGTACCGTCATGCCGGACCCCGATACGGCATCTCCTGTCTACATCAAGGATAAGAGATCCCGCATTCCCCGAAGGGATCTCCGCGGAAAAGTACGGGATGACTCCCTTTTTGGGCAGACTCGGACTTTTATATTCATTATTTAAGAATCGACCTCAGGTTTAAAGCTAAAGTAATCCCATCCGGCAGCACTCATGAGTTTAATGTAGTAAAACCGCCGTCGATGGGAAAATTGGACCCGGTGATAAATGATGCTTCATCGGAACACAAATAAAGTGCCAGATAGGCAATTTCATCTGGTTTTGCCATCCGCCCAATGGGTTGGGTAGCGGAAAGTTTATCAAACATCTCTTTTTCACGGCCGGGGTAATTCTGCTTCAGATACCCATCCACAAATGGAGTGTGCACCCTGGCGGGAGAGATGGCATTACACCGTATATTATCTTTGATGTAATCCCTGGCAATTGAATAGGTCATCGTCAGTACGGCACCTTTACTCATCGTATAAGCGAAACGGTCCTCGATCCCAACCGAAGCCACAACAGATGCCATATTGAGAATCACTCCGGTTCCGTTTTTTTTCATTTTGTCAATTACAGCATAAGCACAGTTGTATACCCCTTTTACGTTGACTTTATACACATTGTCGAAGGCTTCTTCACTTGTATTTTCAAGATTCCCGATTTGAGCGATGCCAGCATTGTTTACAAGGATATCCAGTCGACCGCTTTGCTGATAGATCTGACCGATCACTTCCCTGACCACAGACTGTTTGCTTACATCCAGATGATGATATGAAGCTCTTCCATTATTGTTATTGATACCATTCATAACCTCTTCTCCGGCTTCGTCATCTAAATCCAGTATATGTACTTCAGCACCTTGTTGGGAAAAGATTTCGGCTATACTTCGTCCGATTCCTTTGGAAGCGCCGGTAACTACTGCCGTTTTACCAGATAATGAAAACAGGCTTGATTCCATTGATTTTTTGAATTGCATTTACGTTCCTGAGTAGATACCACTTAAATAGTATAAATGTAACAATCGGCCATAGCAATGTTCATCAGATTCTTCAAATTCATCCCGACTTTTTGATAGATTAACCACCATTCGACTTTAACATTACTTCTGCAATTTTTTAATTTATCATAAATGATGAAAAGACCTGTTTCAAATTGATTATTTCAGACTGATGATAATTTTAATTTACAATCAATCTTCCCCTCATCACAATATGGTGACCGGGGAATGTGCAAACATACGTATACTCGCCCGGTATATCGGGAGCTGTAAAGTATATTGATTCTGACATACCGGGACGAAGTATTGCGGTATAAAATAGTACATTATCATTATCTGGCACATACTGCATCTCAGGACCCTGCAAACCAAGCAACATGGCTTCTTCTCCGACCTCATCAGCTGTTCCCGGTTGAACAATGACTACATTGTGCTGCATATCATCGTCATTGATGAATTCCAATCTGATTTTGCTGCCTGAGTTTACTTCAATAGTTTCCATATCGAATTGCAGGCCGGGTTTTGTGCCTAATCTGATTGTTCTGTCAGGACCGTCGACCCAGGATTCTGGCAGCTCAGTGACCCGCTTAGCAACGGGTAAATCATCCGATTCTTCCCGGATTTCCTCAGCATTACTCTCTTCCTGTACTAAATCGGTTGCCGGACTCACCACATCACGAGGTTGAGCAGGATCAATTATGGCAGTCAGTTCATCATCCATCAATGCATCACCCGCCGGAATGTAATTCAATGTATAATACCCTGTATTGTGCAAAAGGGGTATTCCATCTTCTGAATGAATTTCTCCAAGCCGAACTTCATGAACGTACTTCTCACGCAAATTATCTACAACAATTCGTACTCTCAGCCCATCGTCTGATATCTTCAAACCCCGCACTGGAGCCTCTTCCTGACGAATGATCGGACTGCCGTAATCGTACCTATACATATACGTGAAGTTGGTCACATTGTAGTGAGCTAAATTAGCTGCCCGCTCCTGGTCAACAGGTTTCGTGAATTCGATTTCAAAACCGTCCGGCCTCGCTTCAATATTTCTCATTTCAAAAGGCACCTCACCATTCCATTCCAGGCGCTGCAGGCCGTACCCTCTTTCACCGGTTGAAGACCATCCCCGGTCTGTCATACCAACATACATGGCCCCATCTTCACCCCACTCCATCCTGAGAACTCCGGATGCAAATCCTCTTCTAAATGGAAATACAACACCCTGGTACTGGCCGTTTACTTTTTCCATCACAATACGATTAATTAAAGCATGTCCCTGATCACCTATAAAGTAATGACCTTCATAAGGGCCAAATGAATTATCCGTAGCTTCAAGTATATCTGATGTAGAAATCCCCATCAGGGTATGAGGGATCCAAACCGCCGGCAGTTTAATACCTGGCACGCGTTCCGCTGATTCATACATCGGACGTTCACTATCAACGATATCCTCTCTTCGCACATCAACTGGTGATTCTGGCCTGTCAGCCCATCGTAAACCGGCAGGATTTCCATGAAAATCGCCCTCTTCCACATGAGCCAGAAAACCTGACCCAATCCAGTCTCCTTCGTTTTCGGTGTAGAGAATTTCACCCCGGCTATTAACAGCAATTCCAGCAGGTGACCGCATACCTGACGAAAACGGTTTCATATCTCCCTCAGGAGTGATAATCATAGACCATCCTCTCCAGGGGACCCTGCTTTCAGCTTCCCACCACCTGGGGTTACCGAACGCGACATTTCCAGTCACCACCATATTGCCATTTGGCAAAAATGCCGGCCCAAAAGAGTACTCGTGATAGTGTCCTGATATCGGCCAGGCATAAACCCTTTCATACAGATCGGCTCTCCCATCACCGTTTGTATCTGTCAGTCGGGTCAATTCTCCCCGCTGAGAGGTGTAAAGTGAACCGTCCTGATAAACAAGTCCAAGTGTTTCATACATACCTTCAGCAAATTTCGTAAAGTGTGGTGCGCTGCCATTTTCCATTGCCGGATTGCTGATCGTCCATATCTCACCGCGGCGGGTTGCCACGGCCAGCTGGCCACTTGGCAGCAAGGCGATGCCTCCAACTTCCAATACAATGTCGTCTGGAACTACCACATCCCGGATCTGATAGTAGTCCTCTTCATTTGGCTCTGTAATAGGGGGATCGTCAGATATGACCTGCTGATAAAATGCCTGACTTGCAGGAACAAAGGTAAGCGCAGAAAAACAAGACAATAAAAACGTTAAAAACAGGATCTTTAGCTTACCTAATCTATTTAATAAATGGCTGGACATTCTGAGTGTGCTTTTAAAGTAATTTTCTTTCATATTATTCTCATTTGTAATAGCTTTTTCCATTGATCTACCAGATGAGTGTATAAGAGAGAGAATGATCATTCAGATCGTCTACCCTGATAAGCAATTCCTGGCCATGGCTTGTATCACGGATCCAGGCATTATTATCAGAATCGTTATTGAGCTGCAGGAAGAAGCTTTTATTATTTACCTGATAAAGACCATTTGGCAGCTGAGAAATTGACTCGCCATTAACGATTCGATACAACAGGTTCCTGTCCGCACCATTCATATCAAAATAGATTGTTCGCTTCAACTCCTTTCCATCATTATGCGGGATGATGGAATCTTTAATTTCTGCGTGATCAAACGTGTAATGAAATATGGGGGCATTGTTTGCATCAAACTGATAGCCTTTAAGACGATACTCGATCCCATTCTGTAGTGAGTCGGGCCATGCTTCTGATTCGCTGCTCAAGTACGCCATTGACGGAGCACCAGAGAGTGTTAGTGCTGCCTGCTCGTTGAGTGAGAGATTCCCGCCACCTCGTCCAATCCACATCGTGGAGATATCTAAAAAATCACCCTTCCAGAATCTCATCAGGCTTCCATTGTTCTGATCGAGTGCAAAATGTGCGCCTGATGGAAATCCAACAGCCGCTGTATGTGTGTGAACCTTATCTTCCATCCTCATAAAACCGTGAAACACGATCGGTTTATTATCCTCAGGCTTCAGCAAACTCGGCGGACGCTGTTGATTGATTGGTAACGCATTTTCCCTATGTAGTGAATGCATTCGAATTCCCGGCCCTTCAGCCATTAATCCAACGGCCGGCTGCCCGCCCCTTGCCCCGCGAAAATAGATCAGTTCGAAAGAATGGGTGCCTTCAGTAAGGGTAATCGTTTCTGTATTTGAATCCCCCCGGCGTGCATCGTCTCCCCGTTCCGAAAGAAGCTCGTTGCCAATCGTTACTCTATGACCACCATCAGAACGCACATCAAAGAAATATTCTCCAGGTTGATCAACATGGATTTCACCATGGTAAACCACCGCAAACTCACCGGAAGCACTCAGCATCTCAAGATCGATTTTTTCCAGCGATCCTTCTTCCGTTGACCGGGAATCTCCAACATCATCTGCAGTTTCAAAGTTGCCCTCGTAGAGCTTATAGGTGAGATTGTCCAGTTTTAATGGTGAATAATCATACATTTTGTACCGAATATTTCGAAATGCAACCGGGCCGTGATCCCCCTGGAATCGCAGGGGTCCTTTTGCTGTTTCCTCATTACTAATTGCTCCACCAGTGGGATGAACGAGGTTCACATTCCTGTGAATCAGCACACCATTTAGTTTTACCTCTTCCAATTTTGCATGTGAAATTTTTTCACCGTTTTCATCAAATCGCGGTGCTCTGAACCTGACTTCAAGATGCTGCCAAAGCCCCGGAGCTCTGCTTGCATTTGTTAGGGGAGCAATTCCGCCTACACCTCTGCCATTCTCCGACCACTGGTAGACTCCACCCATATCACTGAATATTGGATTTTTTTCACCCCAGCTGTCTAACATCTGAAGTTCATACCTACCCTGGAAATAAATACCGGAATTGGACTCTTTAGCCATCATAAATTGCAGTTCCAGATCCAGATCACCATGTTCCCAGGATGTGAAAATATCCTGAGGATTGTCACCCGCACTATCATTGATCAAAACGCCCTCACCTGATGAAAGTTCTACGGCATGGCGTTCATACAGATCCATAAAGACAGTTCCACCGATTTTCCAGTTTTCGGTTGTTTCCTGAAAGTCCTCCAGATTGCTCAGATCTATCACCTCATAAGATAATCCATTAGACTGACCTGTGAGGGTAGAATGAATTCCAGTAATCAATAAAATCAGCCCTACAAATAAAATTTTCACCATGGCATCTCAACAGATATGTAATGTTTTTTTGGATTGTTTGTATTTTAAAGTATTTGCTAACATAATACAATTCATGCTATTTCTGCATAGCATAGCAATTACTTATTCATTTGCTAAAATTGGATTTTGTTGTAATGATATTCCTTCAACAAAACGGAGAATATTTAAGCTATAACCTGCTGTCGTGTCATCAATAAAATGTAGGGTAAAACCTGTCAGGTTTAGGATTTACATGACACTACTCTGACTTCATCTCTTACAGGAAGGTTTTTGATACAAATCCCCTCCCTGTTCAACTTTCCGGAAAAAATATTGAAATAGTTTTCCCCAAATCATTTCGTTATTCGAATTCAACTTTATACAGTTTTTTAGTGTTCCTAAAAGCTAATACACACGAGATGAGGGATACTGTGACATATAATATTTTTTTTAATACTCCAGAGTAAAACACGAAACT
This sequence comes from Rhodohalobacter sp. SW132, assembly GCF_003390325.1. Lineage (NCBI taxonomy): Bacteria > Pseudomonadati > Balneolota > Balneolia > Balneolales > Balneolaceae > Rhodohalobacter > Rhodohalobacter sp. SW132. The sequence continues at coordinate 237,900 of NZ_QUOK01000003.1, forward strand.
CCCTGGGTTGTCCAAAAAGCATATACTAAATTCATAGAACCTAAAGGGCTTATGCAGGCTATGATTGTTTTATTATGCCCCCTCCATATGGAGTCTGTTTGCGACATAGTAGATTGTACAACTTTCAGCAGAAGTGGCAAGTGGAGAGGGTGTCAAGTGTAGAAATTCCAGCTCAAATTTAACTGATAGACTTAAATTAATTAGGCTCTAGTTAATAGGATTTACTTTTTATACATCCTCAAAAATAACGAAACTCACACAAAGCGGAACTTTCGGCGTTCAGTGGTGGATCCTGGGGCATATTGACCTTGGGTAAACATCCGCCTCAATCATCCCACCTCTGCCTTGTCGCTATCCTGCCTGCGGCAGACCCTTGGAAGGCTGTCTCCTCCGGGAAGGAGAGATATATCGACGAAACCATTTAGTCTGGACTGTTAACCTTTTCCTCAGCCTGTCATCTGTCGCAATTTGAGATTTGAGACCTCCCCTCCCGCCGAGGGGACAGAATAACGAAACCACGCAAAGCTGGACTTTCGGGATTCAGGGGTGGAGCCGTGAAGCCCCTGATTTTGGTTAATCACCCATCAATCATCAAAACGCATCACCTTCTAATATCTGCCAACATGCTGTAGAGGAAATGGTGGAATGCATTACTCCCGCATCAGTTTCTTATACTGAATCCTCTCAGGCTGATCCTCAGAAATACCCAGCCGTTCACGGCGGTTCTCTTCATATTCCTGGTAATTGCCTTCGAACCACTTCACCTGGCTGTTGCCTTCGAAAGCCAGGATATGGGTAGCCACACGATCTAAAAACCACCTGTCGTGGGATATTACAACTACACAGCCGGCAAAATCGAGTATTGCCTCTTCGAGGGCACGCAGTGTGTTAACGTCCAGATCGTTCGTCGGCTCATCAAGAAGGAGTACGTTGCTTCCCTCCTTCAGCATCTTGGCCAGGTGCACGCGATTACGCTCGCCGCCGGATATCTCAGATACTTTCTTCTGCTGATCGCTCCCGCTGAAATTGAAACGCGCAACGTAGGCGCGTGAGTTCACTTCGCGATCACCCAGCTTTACAAAATCCTGTCCGCCCGAAATCTCTTCCCAGATTGATTTTGACGGGTCCAGCGGACGCTTTTGGTCTACATACCCAAGCTCCACCGTATCCCCGATCTCAAGGGTCCCTTCATCCGGTTTCTCTTCACCGTTTATCATCTTGAATAGCGTGGTTTTTCCGGCTCCGTTCGGGCCGATCACACCCACAATTCCGCCCGGCGGCAAACTGAACTCCATATCTTCAACAAGCAGTTTGTCGTCATATCCCTTTTTCACGCCTTTCGCTTCAATCACTTTGTCACCCAATCGGGGCCCGGCCGGTATGAAAATCTCCATCTCCTCGCGGCGCTTTTTGCGATCTTCGGAAAGCAGTTCCTCGTATTGATTGATCCGCGCTTTGCTCTTCTTGCGGCGTCCTTTCGGATTCTCCCGTATCCATTCCAGCTCCTGTTGCAGCGTTTTTTGACGTTTGGATTCCTCTTTTTCCTCCTGCGAGAGCCGGTCTTTTTTCTGCTCCAGCCATGATGTATAATTCCCCTCAAACGGAATCCCTTCTCCGCGATCGAGTTCCAGGATCCATCCGGCAACATTATCCAGAAAATAACGATCATGCGTAACGGCAATTACCGTTCCCTCATATCGCGCAAGGTGCTGCTCCAGCCAACCCACTGATTCGGCATCCAGGTGGTTGGTAGGTTCATCAAGCAGAAGTACATCGGGTTTCTTCAACAGAAGCCGGCAAAGTGCCACTCGGCGCCGTTCACCTCCCGACAGATGTTCTACCGACGCATCTTCGGGCGGACAACGCAGTGCCTCCATCGCCTGCTTCAGCTTGCTATCAATATCCCACGCACCAATCTGGTCAATTTTTTCCTGAAGTTTAGATTGTTTGGCAATCAGAGCATCAAAATCGGCATCCGGATCACTGAATTTTTCATTGATCTCTTCATACGCTTTTAAAAGGTCCATCGTCTCCTGAACACCCTCTTCAACAATATCCCGCACCGTTTTGGAGGGATCGAGTTCCGGTTCCTGCTCCAGGTATCCAAACGTTGTTCCCTTCTGGCGGCTGATATCACCGATGTAATTCTCATCCTCTCCGGCGATAATTCTGAGGAGCGTACTTTTTCCGGACCCATTCAGGCCAAGAACACCAATTTTTGCTCCGTAAAAAAAAGAGAGGTAAATATCATTCAGTACACGTTTGTTGGGTTTATAAACTTTACTGACCCCAACCATCGAAAAAATTATCTTTTTATCACTCAATGGACTTACTATTAAATTAGATCTGCAATGAATTCACAAAATACAAAGAAAGTAGCGATTTTATGCCAGTTGATTTTCAGACATGAAAGTGGGAATAACTGAAAAAAACCAAACGTTTTGTATTTCACAATAGTTGTACCCTCAGAAATTTCATCTGCAGATCTACCCTGCGATAGATCAACTCAACGATTGGCTAAAAAATAAAGAAGCAACTTTTATTGGATGTCTAAACTCTCTTTACAAGACAAATTTATCGATATATCAGATTACGGACGTCCGTTTGCAACCCGGCTGGCAGCCCTTCTGAAACATACTTCAGCAACTCCTGTTCACATCACGCTTGTTTTTGGTGTTTGCGGCCTAATTGCTGTTTATGCTATTCTGATAGAGTTTTTTGTAACTGCAGCAATCTTTCTGATCCTGAAATCCATTATTGACGCTGCAGACGGTGAACTCGCAAGGGTTAAAAAATCACCATCGTATACAGGCAGATATCTCGATTCGATTTTCGATTTTATTCTGAATTTCCTGGTCATAACTGCCATCTGGATCGTTACAGAGCACGCTTTTACGACGGCATTTCTCGCATTCTTCTGTTTACAGCTGCAGGGCACACTCTACAACTATTATTATGTAATCCAGCGGCACCAGACCAGCAACGGGGATACGACCAGTAAAATATTTGAAACCGAGGTTCCAACTGCGTATCCGGGAGAAAATCAGAAAACCGTTGCCTTACTCTTTCGAATCTACTCTTTGTTCTATTCGTTATTTGACAGGCTGATTTACAGGATCGAACCCCATGCACCCCAATCAGATCCATTTCCAAAATGGTTTATGACGTTGTTATCCATTTATGGACTTGGCTTTCAGCTTCTGATTATTTCCGTGATGCTTGCATTCGGCTTAATCAACTGGATTATTCCCCTCTTAATTGTATATACAATATTTATATTTTTATTTATTGCGATCCGAAAATCAATCCTGAGCCGATAATTATTTACGCTGTAGTATCATGGTAATGGTGAGCTACTAAAGTCAGTCATCGGATGAGTCATTCATCAATCTTAGTTTGATGCGGCCCGACTCGAATTTCGAAAAACTCATCCGATAGCTCCTTTTGTGATATCAGACGATCTCTCAGCCAAAAAACAATTTGCGTGTACGGTCAGAAATTGTCTCTATATCCAGCAGTATCACACAGTGTGCTAATTTTTTTTCGTCATAGGATGGTCCTCCGCTAACAAGACATCCAACATCAAAATAATTTTGCATCAAAGTTGGAATATCGATCTCAGTAGTGCCGTTTATTTCAATATTTTGCGGCAAACGATACGCTTCACGAACATCTAAATAATATTTCGGATGAATGAGACCTTTTTCTTTAAAGTGATTAAACGTATTCCGCAAAACTGCCGGATCAGATGTATCAAAGGCAGAGTACCCAAACAAGTACCGTTTTCCGAAATGGGTGAGATAACCTGCAAATCCTTTCCATAGCAGGTATAACACCCTGCCATTTCTATGTTCTTTGCTGATGCATGCCCGCCCGACTTCCACACCTTTTTTCAAAATCTCATCTGGAAACTGATCCAGATGAAATCTATTGTCCGTTACAAATCCATTGCCCTGAATTGCCTGTTCATAATGCTGCAAACGATATGTACCCACCACTGAGCCGGTTTTATTTTCAATAACAATCAAATGGTGTGATTGTTCATCGTACGTATCTTTGTCTTTCTCTTCTTCATAATTAAAATCTCTGTTCAGCTCCTCAATAAACACGTTATACCTGAGTCTGAAAGCAGCTTCTTCCTCCTCTTTGGTTTTAGCAATTTTTATCGTGTAACTTTTACTCGAAATATCTCTGAGTACTCTTCTTTCAGCCAGCAAAGTTTTTCAATATTGGTTTGGATTAAGCATTCCCTATTGTACTAAAAATCAGTTAGAATGTGTACCCTCCAATAATTATTATTTTTTAAATTCTGAAGTGTTTTTCAAATTCCTCACAAAAACCTGCTTCACTACAGAGACACAATTATTTATAATTCCACATAAATCGAACGACGTATTCATTACATTGATTAATAGTTCCAACTCCAATGATAAATCAAATCATCTTTGAATGAGACCCATCACATCCATTCTGTTTATCCTGCTGTTCACAGCCTGTACTACCATTGAAATCACAGAGCAGGATGCCTTTGAAAACCACCGCACGGTTACGCCCGAAACATTCGATTTCCAATCATATACACTGCATGAAAAAGATATTGAAACCGATGATGGTGAAACCATAAGCAGCTGGTTTATTGAACATGAAAACGCACAAGCTACCGTCATCTATTTTGGAGGAAATGCCTACCTGATGGTGAAATCGCCGCCACTGCTTGACGTCTATTCCGAGATCCCGGTCAATCTTGTACTATTTGATTACAGGGGATATGGAAAAAGTTCCGGTTCTCCATCGGTTCAGGGTGTACAAACTGATGCGATTGCCGTTTTTAATGAAACTGCCGCACATTTCAGAAGCAATGATGCCAATCACCCTATTTTTGTTCATGGCCAGTCTATGGGTACCTTCATTGCTGCATTTATGGCTGACCATGAGACGGTAGATGGCTACATCCTTGAAAATCCAATAACCGAAGTGAACAACTGGACCCGCAGAATGCTGCCGTGGATTCTGAGGCCGTTTGTCCGGTTTGATATTGAACGGTCTATCGATTCGCAAAGCAATCTTGAGCGGGCAGCGTCTACAGATTCACCCCTACTGATATTTACCGGCTCGAATGATATGATCACTCAATCATGGATGGCTGATGAGATTTATGAGGCATCTGCATCCGATCAGAAAGATCTCGTGAAAATCGCGGGCGGTACTCATAATGATCTCCCTTCTTTTTCAATCTACCAAACGCGGTTAAGAGAATTTCTGACCGGTGAAAACAACGACTATCAATAAGTGACGGCTAACAGAAGATATTCGCTGCTTATTTATTGGGGAACTGCGCTCGTCATCCTTGCCGGATGGGTGATTGTGATGAATCATCTTGAGTGGTGGGATATGCTTTCTGAGACCTGGCCTATATCACTGACCATGGTCCTGGGTTCTTTCATCGCCGGGGCCACATCGGAAGGAGGCGGTGCTGTTGCATTTCCTGTCTTCACCAAACTATTCGATATTGCCCCGCAGGACGCCAAAATTTTCGCTTTTTTTATACAGTCGTTCGGCATGACCATGGCTGGACTTTTCATCTATTTGAAGAAAATTCCGGTTCTCTGGAACGTCATTTTCACAGCACTTGCAGCCGGAGTTGCCGGGTTGATTTCGGGCGAATTACTCCTTGTGATCCCAGATCCTTACCCGAAGCTCATCTTCACGTTTATCGCCGGAATTTTCGCCTTTTTCCTGATATACAACCGATGGGGAATCCCGGATAATCCCGTCAGCCATTTCAGGTTTGAAAATAAGAGCGATCTGTTTGTGATTCTCACCACCGGATTTCTCGGCGGTCTTGTTGCCTCAATTATCGGTGTAGGTATTGATATGCTTATTTTTATTGTACTGACTCTTCTTTACGGGATCAACGAAAAAATCAGCACACCCACAACAGTAGTTTTGATGGGGCTGCTGTCCGTTGCCGGATTTATCTGGCACGCAGGAATTTCAGGCAGTGTGAATCCCGATATCTGGCGTTATTTAATGAGCTGCATCCCGATCGTCATATTCGGTGCCCCGCTGGGAGCGTGGGTCTGTAGTAAAATCGGTCGCGATCAGCTGATCTGGTTTCTGCTGTTTCTAATCGCAATTGAAGTCATCAGTACAATCTGGATTATTCCCATCACGGGCGAACGATTGGCCATACTCGGAATACTCACTGTTGCCGTCTCCATCATGTTTTATGGATTGATATACGCCAGAAAAGTAAACGGGGCATAAAATAATTTCCTCGGCATGATCCATTCGGTGGCCGTATTGGGCATATATACACAGAGCCGGCCGGTACATTTCTGATGAACAGGGGAATTGAGTCGCTGGTTTAGAGCAAGACAGAACAAGCCCTTCCGGGTACACATTCTCGTTGAACAACAGGGAGGGTTTTATAAAATGGCCCCCTTTCCTTCCTGAATTCATAAAAACCGTTCCTGTATAGAAAATCGTGTGTATAGTTTGCCGATGCGATGATTACAGAAAAAAACTTTAGGCAGGAAGTGATTTGAAGCAGTTGATTTATTAAGATGGGCTGGTTTTTTAATCAACTGTTATTATGATACGGCGAATACCCTATTCAGGACAAATCTAATTTATAATGTATAAGTAATGTTAGATTAAGTTATGTCTTTATGATATCATCACTCAATTAAACATCAATTAATATCTCTTAGAAATTCGAGTGTTTGAAATTTTTTCTGCTTTATTTCGGACTTATTATGAATGCAGGAAGGTCAACCTGATAAAATCCTGCGTAATTGGAGATAGGCTCTGCAGCGGTTCTGTTTTCTTTGCTCACACCTTTAGCAAAAAGCTTTAAAACATATCAGGACGTTGTCTCCATACGTATTGAAAGGCTTTAAAGCACAACACCGGTTAACAAAAACACCGCAATGGAGAAATAGATTATAATCCCTGTTACATCAACAAGAGTTGCTACGAATGGAGCAGAAGTAACTGCCGGATCAAGTCCAACCTTTGACATGATAAAAGGCAGCATCGATCCGCTAAAATTACCGAACAGAACAACGCCAACCAGGCTTGATCCAACCGTTAAGGCTTGTAAGAACACCGCATACGTAAAGGGCTCCCCTCTCAATACCATCCAGGAAGCAATCACTATGGTTCCCATAATTCCCAGTATTGAACCCAGAAGCAGGCCGGAGAGCAACTCCCTTTTTAAAACACTCAGCCAATCACTTAGTTTTATATCATCTGTGGAAATAGCCCTGATGATCAATGTTGCGGCTTGTGCCCCGGAGTTTCCGCCGCTTGATATTATCATTGGAATAAAAAGTGCCAAAACCGCAGCGGCGGCCAGTGTATCCTCAAAACCTGCCATTGCCGTAACCGTAAACATTTGTCCCAGGAACAGTAAAATGAGCCAGCCTGCTCTTTTCCGAACCATTTCCGGAATATTGGTTTGGGAATAGTAGTTATCCAATGCACTCATACCGGCCATCAGATGCATATCCTCCGTTGTCTCCTCTTCAGCTACATCCAGAACATCATCAACCGTTACAATACCAACCAGAATACCGTCGCTGTCTACAACCGGCAGGGCAACCCGGTCATATTTACTGAGCATTCGAACAGCTTCTTCCTGATCATCAAAAGCACTGAGCGCTTCAAATGATTTATCCATGATATCTTCAATATGAGAATCGGGATTTGCAACAATCAACTGGTTAAGCTTTAAATCGTCAATCAGCTTTTCCTGTTCATTTACAACATAAATAACGTTCACCGTTTCAGCACTCCGGGCATACCTGCGGATGTGATTAAAACTCTCATCAATGGTCCAGTGTTCTTTTACTTTAACATAGTTGGTGGTCATTAAACGACCCACACTTTCAGGAGGGTAACCCAGAAGTCTCCTAACCTGGACAATGTTCTCGGGATCCATTGAGCTGAGCACTCTTTGAGTAAGGTGACCGGGAAGCTCCTCCATGAGTGAAACGCGCTCATCAGGCTCAAGATTATTCATTACATCACTCAACTGCCGTTTGGAGAAGACTTCCAGAAGCTCAACACCCTTTCCTGAACTCAAATAGGAAAATACATCAGCTGCCTTGCTCTTCTTCAGAAGCCTGAATACCACTACAGCTACTTCCGGTTCCAGATCTTCAAGCAGCTCAGCAACATCCACCGCCGGCACATCAATCAATATTTCCTTTATCGTGATCCAGTCTTTATTCTGGATCAATTCATCTATTTCAGGTTTTAGTAATTGTGCAAGCATAAAGAACCTATTCCTAAGGCTAAGTGCGTCTTTTTCGATTCAAATAAACGAAGGTTTACGCTCAAAACACAAACTGAATTTTAGGCTGCTCATGGACTGGACGGGATTGTCCGAATTTTAAACACGACAACCGTCAGTATGTAACATGTTGGTGTCTGTTATCTTTATTCAATCTCTGATCAATCAGAGATAAATAGAGGATTATTTACAATTCACAGAAAATCAGGGCAGTATAAAACCTTCTTTTTTCTAATTTTCGTTGAACATTGGAAGGGCATTGTTACAAATAATTCACTTTTTCTCTGAATTAGAAGTACCACAACTACGTATTGAACATTGCGATGGTATAGTGATTCTGAAGTTGCGGAGTGACAACACTGCAAAGAAAATATTATTGGGTCAGTTGAATTAGAAGGGCTAATTTTTTTCAACTGTCATAAATGTACGACGAATTTCTTATTCAGAACAAATCTTATTTATAATGTGTAAGCAATGTATAATTAACATTTATCATTATACTACTATAGTGTTATTAAATCTTATTCAATAATTCGAAATGATCCGATTTCCTAAATTCTTTTTTTGCGTGATTTCGAATTTATTTGAGAATCAGTCTCTCAAACGGGATGTGGATGCAGTAATCTTCCACGTTAGATCGCATGCTTACCTGGCCCATCAAACGACCAGCTCACCTTTCTTTGCCTCCGCTTCAGCAACTTTTTGAATAACGCCTACAACACTATCCGGAACAACGGATATAGAGTCAATTCCACAATCAACCAGGAATTTTGCATATTCGGTGTCATTGCTTGGTGCCTGCCCGCAAAATCCCACCTTTATACCGGCTTTGTGTGTTCTTTCAATCACTTCTCGGATTGCCGTTTTTACCGCAGGGTCACTTTCGTCAAACAGATGCGCCATAGAGCCTGAATCTCTGTCTACACCGAGAATAAGCTGTGTCAGGTCGTTCGAACCGATTGAAAAGCCATTAAATTTTTTGGCAAACTGTTCAGCCAGAATATAGTTAGACGGAATTTCACACATCATGTAAATTTGCAGTCCGTTTTCCCCTTTTTTTAATCCATATTCAGCCATCACCGCCAACACTTTATCTGCTTCAGTAAGTGTACGGCAGAAAGGAATCATCACGATCACATTATCAAGGCCGATCACCTCCCTCACTTTTTTCAGTGCCCGGCATTCAAGCTCGAAACCTTCCCGGTAATTTTCACTGTAGTATCGCGATGCACCCCGCCACCCAAGCATTGGGTTTTCTTCACGCGGTTCAAAATATCTTCCCCCGATCAGCCCGGCATATTCATTGGTTTTAAAGTCACTGCTTCGAACAATCACCGGGTGGGGATACTGTGATGCCGCAATTTTGGAAATTCCACTTGCCAGACGATCAACAAAATACTCTTTCAGATCACTATAACCGGTCGTCAGTTTCCTGATTTTCCGAAATTCATCTTCGTCGTTAATTCTGTCGGGGTGGACAAGGGCCATCGGGTGAATTCGAATATGGTTGCTGATGATGAACTCCATCCGGGCAAGCCCTACACCTTTGACCGGCAGTTCCCACCATTTAAACGCTGATTCCGGTGTGGCCAGATTTAGCATCACCGATGTTGCGGGTTCAGGCAATATTCCAAGGTCGGTCTCTTCAACATCAAACCGTAGCCTGCCTTTGTAAATCTTGCCCTCATCTCCCTCCGCACTTGATATGGTAATATGATCTCCCTCCTTCAGAGTTTTGGTAGCTTTCTCTGTTCCCACCACAGCCGGAATTCCCAGTTCACGGCTCACGATCGCCGCATGACAGGTTCTGCCTCCGAAATCTGTTACGATACCCGCTGAGTTACGCAGGGCAGGCACCCAATCGGGTTCCGTCATTTCTGTTACAAGTATCGTATCCGAATCGATGCCCGACAGATCCGTTGTATCGTGTACAATCTTCACTTTACCGCTTACAATCGTATTCCCAACACTCAGTCCTGTCATTAAAAGCTCAGGGGATTCCTCTTTGAGTGAGTAGTTTTTAAATGTTCCGTTTGCGTGCATGGAGTGAATGGTTTCAGGCCGTGCCTGGACGATAAAAAGGTCTCCGGTCAGATCGTCTTTTACCCATTCGATGTCCATTGCCCGCCCATAATGGTTCTCAATGGTTACGCCCCATCTCGCCAGTTTCAGCACTTCATCATTGTTCAGCACAAAAGATTGACGTTCTGCAATCGTTGTCGGAATATTTTCTGTAGTGCCGCCGTCATCCGATGCGTAGATCATCTTCATCTCTTTTGAACCAAGCATTCGATCCAACAGAGGGGTTTTCTCCGAATCTCCAAGTTTCGGTTTAAATACATAAAACTGGTCCGGGTTAACGGTTCCTTTCACCACATTTTCACCCAGCCCCCAGGAACCATTAATGATCAGCGCATTGGGAAAACCAGTTTCCGTATCCACGGTAAACATCACTCCGGAGGAGCTCTTGTCGGCGCGCACCATTTTTTGTACGCCAATAGACAGTGCCACTTTCATGTGATCGAACCCCATCTTTTCACGATAGACCATCGCGCGATTAGTGAACAGGGATGCGAAACAACTTTTACACGCCTTCATCAGAGCTTCCCTTCCATGAACATTCAGGTAGGTTTCCTGCTGCCCGGCGAAACTTGCATGGGGAAGATCTTCTGCCGTAGCGCTGCTCCGAACCGCTACGTCCACGCAGAACGTTTCGGGATTCTCATGCGAATCGGGAAAAAACTTTAAACTCAGTTCACGGTACGCCTGCTGGATACTCTCTGCAAGCGCGATTGGAAAGGTGCTTTTTTGAAAAAGCTGTCGAATTGTTCGGCCGGCTTCATCCAGTTCAATTTTCCCCGAGTTGTACTCATCGAGGATTTTTTTGATGTCATCTTCAAGCCTGTTTGATTTCAGAAAATAACGATAGGCATCCGAAGTCGTTGCAAACCCATCCGGTATGTTTACGCCGAGTGGTTGAAGGTGCTTGACCATTTCGCCCAGAGAGGCATTTTTTCCGCCAACCTTTGGAACATCCTTAATGGTCAAATCCGAAAATGGAATAATATATGATGTCTGATTTGATTTCATAATCTTCTGAATTGATTTGCCTCAGATAAATAAGTACCGAATGTTTCAATATTCGGTACATGGGATAATTCAGTCTCTAACTAACCTTAATTGATTTCGGTTTTATTACCTCTGCCTTGGGAATCACTACTTTCAGAACTCCATCTTTGAACGTGGCCTTGATATCATCATCCTTGACTTTTTCGGGGAGTTTGAAAGACCGGAAAAAGCTGCCGTAATACCTCTCCTGGCGAATAAAATCATCATTCTCCTCTTTCTCTTCCGTTTTTCGTTCTCCTGTGATGGTTACTCTGTCATCCTGGATATTGACCTTAATGTCATTTTTATCCATTCCCGGTATATCCATCATTATTTCATACCGTTTCTCATTCTCTGTGATATCTGCACTTGGTGCCCAGGTGCCCAGCGCTTTTTCGTTTTGCTCCCGACTCCAGGAGAATGGCACTAAATCATCAAAAAAATGATCCATCTCACGTCGCAGAGTATCAATCGTATTTGGTCCGTTTCTTTTCTTTGTAAGCTTCATATCATAACCCCTTTTTGATTTCATTTTTGTTGGAAAAACAGCAACCGGTTATTTGTTCAGGTTACTGATAATAATTAAGGCAGAATTTGGCTCTCTGTTTGAAATCACTGTCTGAAACTATTTGTAATACAGGGGAGTGGCTTTATATCAAGAAATCCTTACAGGCAGTGAAATTCCCGCATAAATTTTGAAATGTGTATTGTGTGATCCCTAAAACTGGATCCGAAGGTTTATAACGTGATTAACATAAGCCTGTACATTTAAAAAGACTTATGTACATAGAACCGTACCATCAAATTTCTGAAAAAGAACTATTCTGAAATCGGTGGAAGCAGAAGTAGATTTACAAGAACAGCAATACGCTGAAGAGTTTGCTCCAAAAATATTCTTTCCGTTGGACTGTGAGCTCCGTCCCCAACCGCCCCAAGGCCATCAAGTGTAGCTGTGTACAGGCTTGTATAGCTGCCGTCAGACCCGCCCCCGGAAATCCCTTCAGACAGTTCTATACCAAGTTCGCTGCCAATATGGGTAGCGGCATTCCAAAGTGCACGGTTTCTATTGTTTTGAACCATGGGAGGCCGGTTGAAGCCGCCGGTAATTTTAATCTTAACATCCGGTATCGTAGGTTCAATCTTTTTTATTTCACGGTCAATTTGTTCTGCATCTTTTTTTGTGAGTACTCTCACGTCCACAGAAGCACTACTTTGAGGAGCGACAACATTTGTACTGATACCTCCTTCAATTTTCCCAACATTAATCGAGATCCCATTTACCGGATCATTCAGCGCATAAAGTTTTTGGATGATGTAGGAGAGTTCAACGATTGCACTCCTTCCCTTTTCCGGTTCAATGCCTGCATGCGATGATGTTCCCTCAATTTTTACCTTAAAATGCCCAACCCCCTTTCTGCGTGTTTTTAACTTACCATCAGGGTCGAGCGAAGGTTCCAATACGTATACTCTGTCCATCGCTTTGGCAAGTTTTTTTATTTTTGAAACGGAATCGGTACTTCCTGTTTCTTCATCCGAGTTGATAAATAAAACAGGCGCAAGTTCAGGCTTAAGTCCTTGCTTATCGATGAGTTGAAGCGCAAACACGATCATCGCAAGCCCCGCTTTCATGTCGTATATACCCGGGCCCGTTATAATGTTTTCATTTTTTTCAAACGGCATTTTGTTCAGGGTCCCTCTCGGCCAAACGGTATCGGCATGGCCCAATAACAGTTGATAGCCATTTTTGTTCATTTTAACCGGACGTGCATAAAACTGGCCACCACTTTCTTTACCCGGAAAAATTTGGGTATCGAAATCGAGCGCGGCAAGCTCGGGTTCAAGAATGGAAAATAGTTTTTTATGCGACTTTTTATCTCCGGGTGGAGTTTCGGTCCGAACCAGTTTTTTTAACAGAGATAGAAACTCCCTCTCCATTGAAACACACTCATCCAGAACATCCACAATATCTGAGGCTTCGATCATGACTCATTTTTTGAAATTTGCCGGGAAAGGAAAAGCATATGTTTCATCAATAATTGCATAACGACCCGGTGAGATATACGCAATCCGGGGATGATTATATATGGATTCATCATCGGTGTGTGACGGATTTTTAATGACGTCACTCCAGGCCTGTGCAGCTACGATTTTTGCCAGTATAAGGCTGTTTTCACCAAACCCATCAACAATCTTCATCAGCTTGCACTCCAGAAATGCATACCCGTTTTGCAGAAATAATCCATCAATGTCGGATGCTTCAAATGTTTGCAATGTGTCCAGGTTCGTTTTCTTATTTTCATCGTTGCGCGGGGATGCTGTCATGCTTGTAACAACAATCTGGTCAGGTTTGGGGTATGTTACCGTAAACTCCTCCCTATTTTTTATATTTTGATAGGTTGTGTGCCTTGGCGTGCAGACAAATCCAAAATAGTTTTCCCATCCAAGCGGAAAGACCATGTGCTTGGGAGCAAAATTGGGTGATGAATCCGAGTTTACCGTCCCAATGACCACCAGAGGATGGACGGTGAAAATCTGTTCCCAGACGGGGAATTTCAAGTTCAGTGAGGTAAGTACGGGTTCTTGAGTATTCATGACTTTGTATTCAGGGTTGAACAATTTCTTCAAGTTTCCACACCTTATGCAGGCCCAGTGTTTTCAACAGTTCAAAAAAAATTTTGGGAGGATTCCTGAGCTGTACATCTACCGGTGATTCGGCATACATTAAATGGTGCAGGTAAATTATTGCTTTACTATTCACAAACCTGGAGTTTGAAAGATCGATCGATAGCTCTTTTCTGCCGTTCAGTAATTCACTAATTCGACGAACCGCATTCAGATTAAAATCACTCTGTAAAACCACGTCAAGCTTTTGCCTGCTCTTTTCTACTTTCATCATACTCCTTTTTTACTCTTTCTTTGATCAAACCGGCTATTTCGGAGTGGGTTTGCATAAGATCAAAATCAATAATCACCATAATCTTTTGCATTCTCAGATAGTCTGATTCCTCATGAAAAAGCGGCATCAGTCCGGCCAGCACAAAACCGCTTTTTTTTAAAAAGTCTACTGAAGAATTGATTTTGTCACTGCCTAATGGCAGATCGATATAAATCATTGTCAGGGTTAACTCTTCAATACTTCTGAACATTCTTTTACAGCTTAGTTCAAATGTTGAGCCGATCTCCCTGACAATAATCAGCGCTGAGTTTTTTTCGTGATGGATTATGAGTTCCATTTTTGTTTTGCCATGTACATCCGCAATTCTGCTTTTCCGTGAAGGGATATACAGATGTGCCTGAAACTGGTCATAAATTGTATTCAATAAATCAGCATACTGCTCCGGTAAGTGAAACGGCTTCATCCATCGGCGGGTGAGGGGTAAGAAATCGATTACTACACCCACATTGTCTGTTGACTGAAAATTCATCCCTTTGAATATCCGCTTGGGTGATTTGGCTACAACCAGGGCTGTAGTTTTGAAGTTGAACTTTTGATTGACTTTTTGGCTGTACGTATGAATCGTCAGGGCCTCGCCAAATAATCCTTTTAAACCCCTTTGACGGCTCATTTTTATAAGGGTATTCAGCATACTCTTCATCAGTCCTCTTTTTCTGTATTGGGGAGAAACCACGGCTTCACCCACTTCACCGATCATGGAATCGGTGCTTTTGATGACAGCGAAATAGCCGATCGGTCCGCCGGAGGGGGTTCTGACAATTGTGCCAAATTTATATTCATGCAGAATTGCCATCTCAATTCGCCTGGGAAAATAGAGATCCTCCTTCGAATAACTGTAACCGTAAGATCTATAGACCAGCTTGGCAATATCCTCGGCATCTTCGCTGGTCACCGGAGTTAAAAGGTAATCACCATTAGGTGTAAACTCATCCTCTTCCGGCTTTTCCGGGTAGTGTTTCGGAAGACGGTCGCGAATATCTGTAGAATTAAACCGCTTGACCAATCTGAACTCTTTTCCGTCTTTACCACGGTTCAGAAAAATAAAGTGATCAGTCATACTGCGCACCGTTACCAGGCTTGCGCCCTTAAAATTATTTTCCCCGACTGCCTTTTCTGCATCGTATGTATATCGTTCAGGATCAAACGGTTCTCCCTTTTCCTGTATGATGATTTCAATCTCTGAAAAAGTATATTGAAACCAAACTTCTATATAACCGGTTTCTTCTTTAAATGCATAAAGTACGATATCTGTCAGAATTTCATCCACCGCCAGTGCCATACAGGCCGCGTCGGGCGGATCAAATCCCATATTCACACACCATTTGTAGGTAAAGTCCGTTGCCGAACCCACCATCTGGAGTCGTGCTTCGAGATACAGATGAGCTTCCATTTTCCCTGGGTTTTTGGCTAATTACTTCAACATATAAAACAATGATGAGACCCTTCGTAGGTGAATTACTTTCTTTGAGGTAGGTAAAACTCTTAACTTGCTTAGATGGGTAGTAACCTTTTTTCTTAAAAGAAACTGAAATTATCCCAGTTTAATACTCTGTTCAACCCTGTCTCACAGATTCGAAGATTTGTGTATCTATAAAGTGAAATTTTGAACCAATGATTTACCAGACAAAAGATTAGATTTTCCCATCAAATTGTCATCGACAACAGTGCAGCAGATTAAACAACATTGACAAACAGGAACTTTATTTAATCAGATTTATGCATTGAACTCAGGATCAAACAAATTTTTCACTGTCCACCCACTTTACGGCGTAAAAAATAAACTCTGTTGAGTTTTTGAAATTTAGCTTTTCCTTAATTCTGAACCGATAGGTTTCGATTGTTTTTACTGCCAGATGAAGCTGTTCAGCAATTTCTGCGCTGCTCTTCCCCCGGCCGGTCAACTCAAAGACTTCCAGCTCGCGATCACTCAGCACATCAACCGGGGACTCTAACGTCCCTGATTTCCCACTTAAAGCATTTAACAGAAGTTTTTCACCAATCTCTTCACTGAGAAACATTCCTCCGTTCAGCACTTTTCTGACAGCTTTAAGCAGAACATCACTCGGTTCAAATTTCATCACATACCCTTTGGCTCCTGCCCGAAGCGCCCGTTCAGCGTAAAGTGAAACATCATGTCGGGATACGACAAGGCTCAAAAGGTCTGGATATTGAAAAAGGAGGTTTTTTACAAGTTCAATGCCACTCATCCCCGGCAGTGACACATCCACAATAGCCAGATTGGCATCTAACCCTTCAAACCTTTCCAATGCGTCTTCTGCTCTTTCAAATTGTGCCACCACTTCATATCCCGGTTCGGCTTCAATAGTACTGACCAGTCCTTTTCTCATGATGGGATGATCGTCGACAATTACAACCCTTTTTTTAAATGAATTTGCCATAATTATTTGTGATTTAAAGTTCTCCCAAATGGCATTGATACTGATTATACAAAATATTCCACATTGTTTGGAATCAGGCACCGGAGCCTGGTTAAATCATCCTCTGTCCGTTTAAGCTCCAGTATTCCGCCCATAATTCCAGCCCTGTGCTTCATGATCTGAATTCCTTTCCCTTCATGCTTCTTTATTTTATCGCCAAATCCTACCCCATCATCATCAACCAACAGCGCCAGATGGTGTTTATTTTTTGAAAGTCTGATTTCAATGTGTTTAGCCCTTCCATGTTTTACCCCGTTGTTAACGGCTTCCTGTACAATCCTGTACAAATGAAGGGCCATGGTGTGATTTTCGATCTCAATGTTATCATCAGCTACCAGATTGCAGGTTATTCCCGTCATTCTCTTCGTTTTCTTGCACAGGTCTTTAATCGCCAGTATGAGTCCTTTTTTCTCAATTTCAACCTGAACCATATCCCTTGCTATTGACCGGGCCATCTCATCTGCTTCTTTGATCATTCCGGCTATTTCATCCACTTCATCCGCCCCAGGCAGTGCATTGGCATTCAGTTTTCTTGCCAGGCTTTCCGATAGCATTCGAATGCCGGTAAGCATCTGCCCTAACCCGTCGTGAAGATCTCTGCCAATACGCCTCCGCTCCTCATTGCCAATCTCAATAAGCTGTCGCTCCAGCTCCCGCCGTGAGCTCAGATCCCGTATGATTCCTGCAAAGATTCTGCTCTTTTCGCACATGATTTCACTCACAGCAAGTTCAATCGGAAACACACTGCCATCTTTTCTTAATCCCTGGGTTTCTCTGCCTATCCCAATAACCTTTTTTTCCCCGGTCTCCAGGTAATTATTCATGTATTTATCATGATTATCGTTATATGGGAAAGGCATCAATATTTTCAAATTTTCTCCGATCAATTCGTCATTTTTATACCCAAACATTCTCGAAACTGATTTATTTACCGACAGTATTGTCCCCTTCGAATTCGCTGTGATGATTGCATCGGAGCTTGTGGATAAAATTGCTTCAGCAATGGCCTGGCTCTGGTTCAAACGGCTCTCAGCCTCTTTCAGCTTATCGATCTCACCCAATGTGATGATGCAGTTGAGTGGTGTCTTTTCCTGGTCTTTTAGAAGTTTAGCCCGAATTTCAAGCCATACCCTTGACCCGCTTTTGTGAACACCGTGCCAGTGACCATATACCGGTTCAGATTGGGAGCATTTACGAAAGAGTTCACGCAGCGGAAGTTCACTTTTATTGTCAAACAAAACATTGATCGGCCGGTTTAAAACCTCTTCCTTTGTAAAACCAAAAATCTCTTCATTTGCACTGTTCCAGAACAGAATATGCCCTCTCAAATCGGTCACAATAACGCCATGAAGAATATTCTCCAGAATATGTATCGTTTGATCCGTAAAAAAAATTGACATGATATCCCCCCTCTATAATAGAATATACAAAATCCTGATCTCAGATGGGTATTGCGGGAGACATTGATGGGGGACAAAGTTCGACTCGAAAGAGAGAACAGAATGAGGAAAGCCACGCTGAGGACGTGGCCTTTCGAAGTTCAGAGGTGCGTCCGTGAGTCTTTATTTAGATACGGGACTTCAACTCAGTTCATTGCCCTATTCTACACACCCCTCGCCATCAAAATCGAGCTTGGCTCGTTTTGATGTGCATTCCCCCTCTCAAAGAGGGGATTTTTATGCCCTTTAATTCATTCGTGAAAATGTAATTACGGACTCAAAAAGAGAGGCCCCTGGCTATTTTCAACCATATATTGGGTTGTAGAACCAAAGGCTGCCCGACGAATAGCAGAAACGGAATGTGCGCCTAGTAGCAGCAAGTCCGGATTCCGTCCCATCTGAAGGTTAAGAAATCGTTCACCGGGCTTTCCTTTTTCCATAACTTTTTTGGAGATGTAATAGAAACCATGCTCTTTCAAATAGGCTTCTGCCTGGCTCAGTATCCTTGATGCCCGGTCCATCTCTTCAATAGAGTCTCCTTCTGAGACAATAATCAACTCTATCTCTATATCCTTGCCATAAGGCAATAGATGGACAAATCCTTTTAGTGTTCTTGCAGCCGGTCCACTTCCGTCGAACGCGATCATAATCCGTTCCACATCACGGTATTCATCTGTTACAATTAATGTCGGAGCATGGCCTTTTTTCACGACTTTCGCCAGTGTCCCAGTGTCCTTTTCAGGTTGATTGTAGAAAAAGCGAGAGTCCTTACCCACAATCAAAAGATCGTGATACTTCATCTCTTCAATAATCAGTTCCGTAGAAGCACCATGCATTTGCACGTCACGATGACGAACACCTGCTTTTTCAACAGCATTTTTGAAATCGTTCAGCAGCTCTTCTGCAACTTTGCGCGTTTCTTCAGCCATTTCAGCCCAAATTGTTTGCCCGGATATTTGTGTGCCGTATCCTCCCACTCCCATAGCGGATTGAAGGTTTGATGTATCCACTACAGCCAGACCGGTAACGCTTGCATCAAATTTTTTTGCAAGACGGATTGCAAATCGTGTGGCAACCGGTGTATCCCCATCAGGGTCAAGTGCAACCAAAATTCGCTTAATCATTGTATTACTCCCTTTTTTTTAAAACCAGTTAATCTATATTGTTCAGACATTCAGAATTCAATGGTTCCCGAAAATCTGTTTGAACTGTTCGTAATACCTGTTTGAAGTGTTAAGATCCTGCATTGTGAAACGGTGGGTATTCTTCTGATCAGCCGATTTGATACATTTCATGATCTCCTTAGACATCTTATCTGCAGATACTTCCCGGATTTCGCTATTCAGATATTTCACCTTCATCGCCAGGTCGGATATCAACGCGCTTTCCCGGCTCTCCAGTAATACGACTCCCCCATGTTCCAAAATTTTTAATGCACCTAACACACCATCATTGCCGCCACCTGACAAAAATATACCCAGTACCCTGTCTCCATATTCCTGAACTGCGGAACGAAGCAGAACATCAATTGACGGCCTGCATTTATGTTCCCTTGGGCCTTTGTGTAACATGATACGTTTTCGACCACCTTCATTTTTAATCACGGTGTGAAAACCACCCGGGGCTACATAAACAGTACCGGGTTCCAATACAACGTCATTTTTTGCCTCTTCTACTGTGAGCCTGGTAATTCCATTCAGATCATTTGAAAAGCACTGTGTATAAATCTTTGGCATATGCTGAACAATGATGACAGGTACGGAAAGGTTCTCCGGTAATGCCGCAAGGATTTGGTAAATCGACGAAACACCGCCCATACAACTTCCGATCACAACCAATTCGATACTAACCGGATTCATGTGTCCCACGTCTTTGAAAAACTCTTTCGAAACCTTTCGATCAGAGATATTTGTTAAAACACTGCCGTTTTTTCCATTAAATTTCGGAATGGATTTCAGCAGGGAAATTACACGTTTATGAAAGTGCCTGTCTGCCAGAATTAATCCCCTGTTCTTTTCTGGTTTCGTGATGTAATCAATCGCCCCGTTTTTCAATCCCTGCAGCGCAACTTTGGCTCCATCTTCATTGAGTAATGTCAACAGAACGATATGAAGATCAGGAAATGCATTTCGGAGTTGATAAAAGAGTTTCATTTTATCAGAATCTGTGCGATCCACTCCAAGAAATAAAAGGTCGGGTTGGTTATCTTTAATTTTCGATTCCACCCATTCAAAACTGGAATTACCGGTTGAGTCTGATACCATAACTCCCTTTTCCTTTTGCAGCATGCTCGACAAAATGCGTCGCATCAACACGTTGGAATCTATAATGAGTGCTGTGATATTTTGTGATCTCTTTTCCACTTTTTTTGTCCGGTATATGAGAATGGAGAACTGTTATATAATATATTTAAATTCGCAGCCATTACTAGTATACTTTGTTCCTTACATGAAGTAATCTATTCATGATTTCATATGTAATGAAAAACATTACATAAATTTTGAAAAACGTTACATAAATCACTTATTTATTCAGGAATTCGAATCATTCATTTTCTTTATTTGAAGATCTGCAAAATGATTTAACCCATCTTCTTTGATTGGAATCGTCCCTTTATTATCACCTGAAACCAGCTTCTTCCCATCAACTTCCCCAACCAACAAACCGGTTTCGAGTCCATCCGGATTTTTGACACGAATTCGGTATTCCGTCTTGCCATCATCAACCTTCAGATGAATTTCAAACTCTTTCCATTCAGAGGAGACAGAGGGCTTCAGAATGATCGAATCATCTTCATAGCTAAAACCCAGAATTGATTCCAGGCCAATCCGGTAGAACCAGGCACCTGACCCGGTATACCAGCTCCAGCCTCCCATTCCGGTCAGCGGCGGTTCACCGTATACATCAGCGGAAATTACGTACGGCTCAACCTTGAATCTCTGAACCCCTTCCGGGTTTGAGGTATGATTTACAGGATTGATCATGTTCAGATACCGCACGGCTTTTTCGCCCATTCCCTTTTCCGCCATCGCTTTTATCAGCCAGAGCGCCGCGTGTGTATACTGCCCGCCATTTTCCCTCACACCGGGAATGTACCCTTTGATATACCCTGGATTTTTCTCAGTTGCATCAAACGGAGGTGTGAGCAGACGGATAATGCGATCCTGTTCCGATACAAGATATTTTTCTGCTGACAAAAGTGCCGTTTCTGCTTTGGATGATTCAGCCGCCCCGGTAATGACCGCCCAGGCCTGGGAGATCGCATCAATCCGGCACTCTTCATTTTCAAACGATCCCAGCGTAGTACCGTCATCATAAAATGCACGCAGATACCATTCGCCATCCCACCCTTTGGTGTTTAACTGCGTCCTGAGTTTTTCTGCTGTTTGCTTGTATCGATCGGCTCTTTCAGAATCGTTACGCTTCCGGGCATACTCCGTAAACCGGTTCAGAATTCCATAAATAAAGAATCCAAGCCAGACACTTTCCCCTTTCCCTTGCTCGCCCACCCGATTCATACCGTCATTCCAGTCACCCGCGCCGATCAGTGGCAGACCGTTTTTCCCGAATTTCAACGAAATGTCGATTGCCCGGCAGCAATGCTCATACACTGTATCAAACTCATTAAGCTTTTCCGGGTTCAGGTATACTTCATGTTCATAATCCTCCAGTTTACGGGCTGTAATCCAGGGGGCTTTTTCATCAAAAATAGATTTATCACCGGTAGACCGAATATAAAAATCGGTCACATACGCCAGCCAGAGCCGGTCGTCAGATATTTTGGAACGAATTCCGCGTCCGGTTGGAGGATGCCACCAATGCAGCACGTCGCCCTCTTTGAACTGTTTTTCGGCATGCAGCAAAATCTGTTTTTTTGTGATCTCAGGATCCACGTAAAGTGCTGCAGCAGAATCCTGTAACTGATCTCTGTAGCCGTATGCCCCGCCGGCCTGGTAGTATGCTGTTCTGGCCCACATTCTGCAGGATAAATTCTGATACATCAGCCAGCCGTTCATCAGCAGGTCAAGCGATTTGTCGGGTGTGGTGATGGTGATTTTGCCCAGTTTTGACTTCCAGAACTGCTGAATATTGTCCAGGCTGTTCCGCGCAGATTTTTGATCTCCGTATTTCCGGATCAGGGCCTGAGCTTCATTATCCGTTTCCGTTTCCCCTTCAATAAAAATAAGTTCCCTGCTTTCACCCGGCTCAAGAGTCAGTGTGACCTGGAAAGCCGCACATGGATCAGTACCCGGATCGGTTTCAACAGCCAGTTTTGTACTCATGGCAACTGCGCCGGGTTCAGTCAGGGACCGATTACGTCCGATGAATTCCTTCCTGTTTGTTGTAAAATTAAGCTCATCCGATTCTTCAATCCCAGCCACTGCTGAAAAGGAAACTCGTCCTGCAAATTCATTATTGTAATGATTCCGGGCTAAAATTGTCGACCCGCCATCCAGTACATCCTGTATCACGGTGCGGGATGCCCGGTTTCTGCTCACGCCAAGTACCCGTTCCGTATACCTGAATACCGACAGGTTCCTCTCAGTACCACCGCTATTATGAATTCTGATGATAGAAATTTTAACCGGATCGTTTTCATCCACGAACTGAATCAATTCATGGTCCAGCCCGTCAAATGCGTGATCATATTGAGTAAACCCAAATCCATGCACGATCTTGTATGGCGTGCTTCCGGGAGCCGGGCCGGGCGTGGGAGACCAGAACAGTTTGTTTTCTTCATCCCGGATATAGAACGCTTCTGAATGAGAGTCGGAAACAGGATCGTTTGACCAACCCGTAAGTTTATTTTCCCTGCTGTTTTCACTCCACGTGTACCCCGCTCCTTTCTCCGTGGCGATGAATCCTACGCTGGGATTGGATATTACGTTGATCCATGGCGCCGGCGGGAACATCAGATTGCCCGTTTCAGGGTTTGGATTTATCAATATGTGATACTCATCACCAGACTCCGAAAACCCTCCGTAACCGTTAAAAAATTGCAGGTTCTCCGGTTTATCCCAGCCCTCTTTTTCTGATTGATTTTTTATCGTTTCAGGCAACCTGTACCGATCTGATTCGCCGTTTAACAGCCACGATTCGGTCTCTTTTTCTCGCCTTAACCTGGAGAGATCCGGAAGTGTGTTTTCGAATACGGCGTGAGCTACAGTCAGGATCAGGGTAAGATCCTCAGACGGCATTTTATCAGACCGATGAAGGAAAACTCCTGCCCTCTTGTGGATCATATCCCGTTCAGGTGAATTTTGAATCGCCTGCATAATTGCCTCCTGAATCTCATCGATATAGCCCGGAGCATGATCGTTAATAACCAGAAGTTCTGTTTCCACGCCTTTCAGCCGCCAGAAATTGTGTGCTTTCAGCAGAGTTTTCACACTTTTAATCTGATCCATCTCCTGAATTCTGAACACAATCAGCGGAAAATCACCGGAGATTCCGTAAGCCCAAAGCTCGTGCTGCTTCCCACGGTTTTCCCTTAGTTTGTGCTCACCAGACCTGAAGCCTTTATCTGAGTAGAGAACATAAGAAGCGAGTTTTTGATAGTTGTGTGCCTCTTTTGATGTAAGCCCCAGGTGATTCAGTTCCACGGAGCTGTATACCAGTGCCAGGTCGAAAGCACGATCAGCCGCATGCAGGTTGTCATAGGTATCAGCCAGCCGCTCAGCTTCCTCTCTCGTATCTGCGTAACCAAGACCAAAAATCAGCTCTTTCTTTTCACCGGGACCCAGTTTCACGGTTTTGTGAAGACTCACAATCGGGTCGGATATATTTCCAAGTGACCCGGATAAACTACTTCCGGGATCCATTGCCGCCGGATTACTGAGCGACCTTCCCCGACCGATAAAAACGGACCGGTCTGTTTCGAACTGAAGCGGTTCTGTGAGATTGTCCTGTTCATCTCCCGCGAATGTATGGATCATCCAGAGTGATTTTTCCTCCTCACTTCTTGGCCTACGTTTTACCAGAATGGAATGATGCTCGGCAAGATAATCGGTCTGCACAAAGAGTTTTGAAAAAGCCGGATGGGAGTTGTGATCTTCAGCTCTATTCAGCACCACCTCTGCATAGCTGGTCAGTTCGAGAGTCCGTTCTTCCCGGCTATAGTTGGTGAGGGTCAGTTTCCTCAGTTCCATGGGATCATCTGGCGAAACAGCCACTGTAGTGGTTGTCTCAATCCAGTCATCCACCCTTGATGTAACAATTTTGCCATTGTGAAACCAGGTATCGTACCGGTCGGGTTTTCTCTTTACGGGTTGATGCATGGACGACCAGAACTTTCCGCTCTGGGGATCCCTGATATAGAAAAAGAAGCCAAGTGGGTCCATTGTAGGATCGGCATCCCATCCGGTAAGCGAAATTCCGTGAGCTTTTGATGTTCCGGTGCCCGCATGAGTCAGGCACGAAGAATATTCACCATTCGACAACAGGTGAACCCTTGGCGGGGAAATATCCAGTTCGTTTAAACCCGCATGTTCCACAACATGCTCCACCACCTGCTGTTCTCCCGGTTCTAACTCCACATCAATCGGATGCGGTTCTTTGATCGGCACGCCTCTCGGAATTTTTTCTTGTAGGATCAGCTCACAACCTTGGATACGGGGATCTTCATGAAACCAGTTCTGGACTTCCCAGTCATTTAAAACATTTTCAATGGCAAGAAGACTCATTCCATGATGATGAACCATATACGTTTTCACCCACTTGAACGTATCCTTTTCACCCATCCGGCTGGGAGTATAATCCACCGCATCATAAAAACCATGTAAACCAAATCCCCCAAGTTTTTCAAGTCTTTTGAGATTCTCAAGAGATGAAGCCGGATCTACCATCAGAGAAAGCATCGAGGCATAGGGCGCCACAACATACTCCTCGGCAAGACCGCGCCGCAGCCCCAGCCCAGGGGCGCCGAAAGCGCGGTACTGGTAGTGCATATCCATATTCAAAAAATAGTATGCGCTCTCAGATTGTCCCCACGGCCGGTTTCTCTTTACCCCATACTCTTTCTGCCAGCGAATTACATTCTCGCCTGTATGGTTGAGCAGCGTATCCGGATAGGTTTTCATAAATAGCAACGGCATCAGGTATTCAAACATCGTTCCGCCCCAGGAGAGAAGAATTTCATTGCTGCTAAGGCTTGTGAGCCTGCGGCTAAGCCTGAACCAATGTTCCACGGTAATATCTCCCTTGGCAATAGCAATATAGGATGCAATCCGGGCCTCGCTGGCAAGAAGGTCATACGTACCCAGATCGAGCTGAGCTTTTTCAACATTGTATCCAATTGTGAAGAGCCCCCGCTTTTTCAGATATAAAAATGAAAAATCCATCTCATCAACAAACCTGCCGGATTTTTCTACAATATCCCAGGAAAGGTATTTCCACTTATTGACAAGTGCAGAAACCTGTGGCTTCAATGAGCCATTTTTCTCAAGTTCAATAAGCTCATCCGGTGAATATTTCTCCGTATCAATTTCCCCAAATTCGATTAATGCTTTCTGTTCATAAATCGCTTGTTCAATAAGTCGCAAGGGCCGATCCTGCCAAAACAGAAGATCCTGCATCATCGCGTCATCCAGTTTACTGCCAAGCGGCAGCAGGTCTATTGCCGACAGATCAGCTGCCAGGCTTTTCAACGTTTTCAGACATTCAAGAGATTGAGCGGGGTTCTCATTTTTACGATTTTTCAGCTCCTTCAGCATTAAATCGCATTTCAGGTTCACTTGTTCTTTAAAATGGACTGGCAGCAAATCTTCATCCCAGGATCCATTCAAAACATCCTGAACCGTGATGACAGTGTCTGTCAACCCATCCCATATATTCTGATTAACACCTCTGCTTCTCATCGTTTTGCTTATTGACTCCCGAATGGATATCAGTCCCGCAGCAAGGTTTCCGGAATCCACAGTTGAGATATATTTCGGATGAAGTACCTCTCCCAGGCGAGTTTCGTACCAGTTGTAGAAATGTCCTTCATACCGCTCCAGCTGTTCCATGGAATTCAGAGTAAACCAAACTCTTTCGAGAAGTTCGCTCAGAGTAATATATCCCCTGTTGTAGGCCACCTGAGTTGAAACCAGGGCAAGTCCGATATTTGTGGGCGATGTTCGTTCGGCAATGGGTGTGTTCGGCTTTTCCTGGTAGTTATCGGGAGGTAGCCAGAAATGCTCTTCATTCACAAAACGCTCAAAATAGAACCATGTTCGCCGGGCATATTTCCGCAGCTCCATTTTCTCTTTTTCTGATAGTGTATATTCCTTTTTTTGGACCGGTTTGCTGATGAACCAGAGCCAGAAAGGAGCGCCTGCCCAAATCACAAAAAACGGAAACACAATCCAAAGATATTGAGGTGCCGTAAATATCGATGCTAAAAGAACGGAGAATCCAACAATAACCGAAAAGAACTGCCCGCGGATGTAGGCAATAAAAGAGTTCGGAGTTGTTGATTCGGCATGTGATGCAGTTGTCCACTCAAGCAGAGATTTCCTGCTGAATTTCAGGCGATAGAGCGTTCGAATAACCGCATCGAGTTGAACAACCGCCTGGTGCGGAAGAATCATCAAAACACATAGTGCCTGCAGGGAGTTGATTTTTAAATTGGCTCTGACTTTATCAACATAGAGTTTCCATTTCACCCGGGCGGGCCGGTTCAAAATATCACTATAGAGGCTGATGTAGATCGGAAAAGCGAGGATACCAAATGCTGCGGCTGTCCAGATCCAGGCGGCACCCGGTAGCAAGAACCATCCGGCAATAAAAAAGATTGTTAAAAAAAAAGGATTCAGGGATCGGCGAAGATTGTCGAAAATCTTCCATTTTGAAAGCAGGTTGATCGTATTGTTCTCTTTTCCTCCCTTAAGCGGAACTTGCGGAAAAAGCCATGCGGCAATCTGCCAGTCGCCCCGGATCCACCTGTGATTTCGTTTACTGAAGCTTACATACGTGGATGGATATTCGTCAAACAGCTCAATATCTGTGGCAAGGCCGGTTCTAAGGTATGTGCTCTCAATCAGATCGTGGGAAAGTATCCGGTTCTCGGGAAACCGGCCATCCAGAACCGCATGAAAAGCTTCCACATCGTAAATTCCTTTTCCGGTAAAAATCGCCTCTCCGGCCAGATCCTGGTAGATATCAGAAACGGCAGTGGAATAAGGGTCCAGCCCAACGTTGCCGGAAAAAATCCTTGAAAACCATGTTTTCCTTGACGACTCCGGCGGGATCGATATTCGGGGCTGAATGATTCCGTACCCATTCGTGATCCGCTTTTCTTCTGAATCGTACCGTGCACGGTTTAGCGGGTGTGCAATGGTGCGGACCAGGTTCCGGGCGCTGTCAGGCGGAAGCTTGGTATCCGAATCGAGGGTGATGACAAACTTTACCGGAAGCATGCCAATCGACTCTTTAAAATCCCCGCCTATATGTGTATACGTGGTTTCTGCAGCAGGATCGAAGAGCAGGCGATTAAACTCCTCAAGTTTGCCGCGTTTTCGCTCCCAGCCCATCCACGCGCCCTCCTGTTCATTCCAAAGCCTTTCTCTGTGCAGAAAAAAGAACTTATCTCCATAATTCGAGCGGTATTTTTTATTTAGCGCCTCTATTGCTTCATATGCAGCATTCAGAATCGCTTTGTCGGATTCCATTTCTTTTTTCGGAGAGTCGATAAAATCAGATAAAAGGATAAACTGAAAGGCCGGATCGGGATTGGCCAGCGATCGTATTTCAAGGTTTTCAATCTGCCGGTGTACATCCTGCGGAGATGTAAACAGTGTTGGAACCACTACAAGTGTTCTGGATTCTTCCGGAATTCCCTCTTTGTAATCCATTTTTGGTAAAATTCTTGGAGGCAGAAGGAATGCAAGAAACCGGTTTACACCCGATACAGACAAATCCAAGGCGGGAAAAAGGGCAACTGCAAGCACGAGCGCTGCGATCAGTGTTGAATTACTCATCGAGCCGGTGGCCACCCACAGAATCATCATCAAAATAATTGTTGAGAGAAAAACCATCATAACGTACCACGCTGTATTTCTCTCCAGCAGTCCGCGTACTTTCTCACGGAACGACATGCGGTATCCAAGTTTTTTAGCCAGTTCCGGGTAACCTTCACCTTTCAGGTAAAAGCCTACATGCTGGCGGGCAAACGAGGTGTTACCAAGCGGATCATCATCTTTTTGCTCATCATCCGCTTCCTCCACCATCAGCAGTACCTGCTCGGCAATCTCCCGCTCACCGTAATCCGTCCTTCGGCTGAGCCCCTCAACCACCCGCCGATAACTGTCGCGTGTCTGAAAATCCATCTCTGAATAGATCGCTGCCGGATCAAGACGCAGGATTTTGTCTACTACGGAGCACTCTTCAACAAAATCCGACCAGTCCGTTTCTGAAGATTGTCTCAGTGAATTGACCGCATTCTGGATACTGACCTGCAGCCTCGATTGCTTTTGAGCCTCAATTCGCATCGCCTCCTCGAGGGTCATATCGTACTGACGAAATCTGAAAGTTAACCATCGCTTCTGCTCATCCCACAAACGGCCTCTGTTTTGAAGCTGATTATAGATCTCGACCAGCTGCAACGGTTCGCCGTTACCTGAGTTTGCGGAAAGCCACTCCGATACTACATTTGAGAAAACACCCGGTTCTTCCTGCCGCTCTTCATCAAGGTTAGAGAGAAGATCATTTACTTCCGTTCTGACACTTTTACGATAGAGAATCCGGGAAGCTTTTTGGGCCAGTTTTTCAATCAGGATAAAACGAATCATAATCGGAATCGCCCATAATTCTCCCTGCATAAGTGTCCGGCCTTCCTGGTACTTTTGCACATAGTGAGTCAGCACATCCATATCGACAATATTGTCGGTATGATTCATCAGGTTCAAAACCAGCTCATACACCTTCGGCAGACCTTTAAACTCCCCATCCTTAAACAGCGGAATGCTCTTTTGATACTCTTTGGGAAAATCGATTCCGATTTGAACAATCTGCTCCTGTATGATATAGAAATTGTCAATCAACCATTCGGCAGCAGGTGAGATCTCTTTATTTGATTTTGCCAGTTTTGACAGTTCCCTGTACGATTCTTCAAGTACCTGCCTGGATTCTTCCAAAACCGGCTTTATCGGCCTGTGTTGGTTCCCATTTTCCAGGGAAAGATGATTTTCAGCCAGTTTATCGGCACTCTTCTTTAAAAAACCGATATTAAATGAAACCCCGGGATTTTCTCTCATCTGATTTCAATTATAAAAGTTATGGGATAATCTACTTTAATATCTCAAACAAGAATGACTTATCTGTTAAAGTTTTCTTGACAACAGGTGCAGGGAAAACCTTACAATTTTTTGTAGAGATGAGATATCATCGGAAAGCATATGTTTAAAATTTTTGGAAGATACTTTAAGATCTGTAACTCTTACTGCGATCCATTGGAGTTATGCTCTCTGTCAACATGAAATCAAAAGAGTAAAACTTGTTATCTGCGTGGTTTCTGATAGCATTTTGATCCTTATTTTAGAATTACTATGAAAAAGAAAATCATCGCGCTATCCGTTCATCTTTTCACAGCCATTGGTGCCGTGCTGGCATTCTGGGCACTTCTATTGATCGTCCGGGGTGAGCTCCGGTACTCCCTTTTTGTAATGGCACTTGCCGTTATCGTGGATTCGCTCGATGGTACTCTCGCCAGGCAAGCTGGTGTAACCACTCATACACCAGATATCGACGGTGCACTGATGGATAATATCACCGATTACCTGAACTGGGTGTTCTTACCCGTTTTCTGGGCCTATTCGTTTCTTGATCTCCATTTCCTGGCGGGTGCAATAGTTTTGATATCAAGCCTTTTTGGCTTCAGTCACAAACAGGCCAAAACCGACGACAACTTTTTCAGGGGATTCCCCTCCTACTGGAATTTAGTAATCCTCTACCTCTACATCCTCGGTGCTAATGCCTGGATCTCTCTGACCGTCATGCTTTTTTTCGCTGTTCTGGTCCTGGTTCCGGTAGAATTTATCTATCCGAGCCGGACCCGGGAATGGCGGAAAACGACCATCGTACTCTCCATCCCGTTTGCCATTATGATATTCCTCATGCTCTACTACCTGAGAGAAACCCCTCTTTGGCTCACGCTGACTTCGTTTTACTACCCGGTTTATTATGTGATCATTTCGATTTTAGCGGGTAACGATGACGGGTAACCGCAAAGGTCACGAAGGTTTTCACTAAGGTCATAAGGAGTTGAGTATGGAAAATTTCATTTATTCTTCATCGTGACCCGTTGTGCTACCCTTTGTGTCCATAGTGGTTAAACCACGAAGGAATCGAAGGGATTCACTAAGGTCACAAGGAGTTGAGTATGGAAAAATTCATTCATCCTACATCGTGACCCGTTGTGCTACCCTTTGTGTCCATAGTGGTTAAACCACGAAGGAATCGAAGGGATTCACTAAGGCCACAAGGAGTTGAGTATGGAAAAATTCATTCATCCTACATCGTGACCCGTTGTGCTACCCTTTGTGTCCGTAGTGGTTAAACCACGAAGGTCTCAATATCAGGTATTTCCCTACATCAAATTTATCCATTCTACTACCACCCAAACGCAGCAGATTCCGTAGTTTTATTAAGCTTCATACCAGACACCTTTTATCATTTCTATGATGAAGAAAGTCATTTTCTACACCATTTTCGCAATTGGTTTTCTTGCTGCCTGCACCTCACCCGCAGAGATTTTTGAAAATGAGGTTGCCCAGTTCATGTCCGCTGAGGCTTTGGAAAATGAGTTTATATCAGAGGACAAACTTGCTGAGCTGCCCGAACCGGTGCAGCATTATTTCTACTACTCAGGATTTCTCAATCAGCCATTATCCGGCATCACAGAAATTCTCTGGGCCGACACCAAAATAAAACTCGGGCCGGATCAGGCGTGGAGAGATCTTGAGACCCGTCAGTATAACTTCACGGAGAGCGGATCAAGGCTGGCATACATGAATGCGCGGATGGCCGGGGTGATCCCTTTTGAGGGACGGGACAAATATCACAACGGGCAGGGACATATGCTCGGTACGCTGGGTCGGCTGATAAAAGTATTCGATAATCACAGCCGGGAAGTAACCCTCGGCGGGGCAGTGATTCTGCTTGCAGAGGCACTCCTGGAGCCGTCCATTGCCCTTCAGGAGTACATCACATGGGAACCCATTGATGAACATACTGCCGGGGCTACGCTGCATCATGGTGACATCACCGTAAGCGGCATCTTCCGCTTTAACGAGGCGGGAGAATTTATCCGGTTCGAAAGCAGTGATCGTCCTTATGAAATAAGCAGCGGCGTGTATGAACCAAAACCGTTCAGTATCGATCTGGAAGAATATCATGAGGCTGATGGCCTGAAAATTGCCGGACGGGTATATGCAACCTGGCATCTTGAAGATGGGGATTTTATATACTGGGATGGAAAAATTACGGGGTTGAGAAGAAATGTAAAGCTATGAGTTTGATTATGAATATTTCAAGGAGTGACACTCTTTTGATTCTACTCTTTGAATACATTCTTTGTATTACTTCTATCAGATTACAAGTACATTTTTTTAGTTGCCTTTTATGTGGAGATTTCTCGACTCCGTTCCGGAAAAACACCGAAACTCCGCTCGAAATGACAAATATCCGTAATACTTTTAGGGAAGGCCGGGGCAGCCGCTGGCTGCCCCGGCCTTCCCTACTCCCAGTTGTCTTTGTCATTTCGAGCGAATCCCCGATGGTGTTTATCCATCGGGTGTGAGTCGAGAAATCTCCTGATAAAATGCACAGAAACGTTTTCAATACTTCTATCAAATCAAATGAAAACAGCACTCATCTTCATCATTCTGCTTCACGGACTCATCCACCTGATGGGCTTTGTAAAAGCATTCGAACTCGCTGAAATCAGCGAACTGACACTCCCCATCAGTCGCGGCTGGGGGCTCCTCTGGTTTTTAACAGCCCTCACCCTGATCCTTTCCGGCGGATTATGGATGCTGAATGTGAGTACCTGGTGGATTCCCGCAATAATCGGCATTATTCTCTCCCAGATCCTTGTGTTTACATTCTGGCAGGATGCGCGCTTTGGAAGCATCCCGAATTTGATCATTCTGATATTTATTGTTTCAGGTTTTGTACGATACACTCCCCCGGTTTCAATGATGGCGGATGGATTGACTACCGCACCTTTTGAAGAGAGATACAGTGCCGCCGGACCGGGTGATTTCCGGGAAATCATCAACCCATTCAACATTGCAATCGAATCGATGGATAGGCTCCTGCTTATCAACATCGAAAACGATCCAGACAGCCTTTATACCGGCTTTGAGCCGCAGGTGTTTGATGATGAGAAAACCGGCACCGGTATGCTGGTGATCGCCTGGCGGGTTGACGGGAAAGTGGATGTGTACCATCAGCCTTCCCTCTCGCTTGATCCCGCCGGATACGATATCGCCGGGAAGGGGCTGGAAAATATGGTTTCCCGTGAGTTACACGATGCCTTTTTTGAAGTGAACGAGCGTGGCGCACAGGCATCGGTTTCGTTTGAGGATATCGAAGGCAGGCTGATCGAGCTGAATCTTTCGGAGCAGAGTACGCGGACCCGCAAACCGTTTGGGCTTTTGGCACCGATGGGTGTTGCGGCCGAGAATCCGTCAGCCATGCCGCTCATTCTGCTGCACGACTTCTACTTTGTGCGTAGGGCGGGTACTGAACTGAGTGTGAAGATAGGCGGACGACATCATCAGCCCGACAACCTGCCGCTGCCGATCGACTTTTCCCGGATGACCTTCGCCCGGTACTGTCCCGATCCGCTCATTGCAAAACTGAACCCGGCATTTGATGGTGCACTTTCGGCCATTTCATTCGAAGATGATCTCTCAATACTAAATGATAATCACACCATTGAGCTGGATTATAACCGGGACTTGCCGGAAATCCGAAGCATTTCACGGAGCCACAAAGAGCATACCCTGTCGCTGGTTTTTGACCCGGCTTTCCCAAACCTCAGTGCGTTTATGGGAGACTCAACAAAAGGGCAGTTTGAAATCTCCGGAAATCCGTCCACCGGACTTATCCGTGGGGAATACAGTGTGGTTCGCTCCGGCGATCTGCTGACGATTGAGATGATTCCATCAGGCGGATGGATCCCCATCGCAGACAAACTCTCCCTTCGGTTTCTCTACCGGGTACAGCCGATGTTTAAGGAGTGGCCAAAAACGTACCAGTGGAAAGCTGAATTGGAGAGGGATCATGAATCCGGGTTCAGAATGAGATCAAACTGGGAGAGAATTCAGACCAATGAAAAAGAATAACACACATATGGAAAAAAAGATCTTAAAACCGGGTTTTCATTTTTCTGTGCTTCTTGTATTTGGACTGATGTTGATTGTTCACGATTCTCCTCTGGCACAGGATACCGATAACAGCTCCGAGTGGAGCGTTGCGACCAGCCTGACCTATCCCATTGTTCGGATTTACCAGGTTCAAATCAGTTATAATCCGGGAGGAAATCATGAGTATTTCTTCGGGCCCGCCTATCAGAACTTTAAAAGCGGCAGCATTACATCACATGCTATGACTCTGATTCTTGGGTACCGGTATTATGTGTGGAGGGATCTGCATCTGGAAGCGGAGCTTTGGCCAGCATATAACCCGATGTATTCGGATCTAACGGAATCAACCTATCGCGGTGTGGAGATCTGGGGTGAAATCAAGATTGGTTACAAAATAAGTTTCTACCGGAATCTGTTTATTCAGCCCTCTCCGGGTATTGGTTTCGGAATACTCAGAACCAACGAGCCGCCAGACTTCAATGAAGGCATCAAAAGTCCCATTTTTGTACCACAACTGTTAATTGGTTTAAAATTGTGAGGCAGAGATGAACAAACCTGATAAACCTCTGATCTATTTCTTCCTCATCGCGTTTGCACTTGCATGGACGGTAATGGCCCTGCCGATTGCCCAAAATTTTGGACTCCTTCCGGATCAGCTGCCGTTTGAAATCCTTCTCATTTTGGGATCATGGATGCCCAATATTGCGGCTTTTATTGTGATCGGTTTTATCATCAAACGAAAAGGCGGGATTAAAGCCCTTCTGAAAGGCTGGATGAAGTGGAAAATGCATCCCGGATGGTACCTGCTGGCATTATCACCGGTCCTTTTTGGGTTTGTTACCATATTTATTTTTCAATGGATCTACGGATACTCTCCTTCCACAGAACTTTTTGCAGACCCCGTCGCCTTCATTGGCCTGCTGGTGCTGATTACTATTACCGGGGCGATGGGTGAAGAGCTCGGCTGGAGGGGATTTGCTCTGCCCGGGCTTCAGCTTCGGATGAATGCTCTAAGTGCAAGTATCCTGCTGGGCATAATCTGGGCACTCTGGCATCTGCCGCTTTGGTTTGCCGGTTTGGGTTTTGAAACCATACCCTTTTGGGCCTATATGCTAATCGGGGTTTCGTTTTCTATTTTGGTAACGGCCGCCTGCAACAGTTCCGGCGGAAGCCTGCTCATAGCCACCCTTTTTCATCTCTTTCTGAACGTTTCGGTAAACATGATTGAGAACGAAGCATTTTCGATTCTTGCCACAGTTTTTGTGATTGCAGCCATCATCATTACTGCTGTGTTCGGGCCGAGGAAGCTGAGCAGAGTTACAAAATTACCGATAGATAAAGAAGAGAGAGCCTGGATCCAATCAGTATAACTTTCTAAAAAAACACAATCATGAATGAAACCATAGACATATCACTATTGGAGAGCATTGTTCAGAATATGACAAAAAACAGAAACGTTTATGGCGCCATCCTCTGTGTTGAAAACGGTGACGGTTCCATTTCGTGGAGCGGGGCTGCAGGTGATCTGAACAGAGAAAATCGGTATTTCATCGCCAGTGTTACGAAGCTCTGCATCACTACCATGATATTGATGCTCAGGAATGAGGGGCAACTGAAACTGGATGATAAAATCACTCAATACTTCCCGGAAGGCTATCTGGACGGGCTGCACGTATTGAAAGGTACAGACTATACAGATCAGATTACCATCACGCACCTGTTGTCAAACACCTCCGGCATTCCGGATTACTTTTCAGGCAAACAAGGTTCGGGAAAAAAAGCGGCTGATGATCTCTTCGGCGGAAAGGATGAGCCGTGGCCGCTGGAAAAAACCCTGGAGCATGTGAAAAATATGACCCCAAATTTCAGGCCGGGACAAAAAGGCAAAGCGCGCTATTCCGATACAAACTTTCAGCTTCTGGGCCGGATTATCGAAAAAGTCACAGGCAATGATCTGGCAGATGTATTCAAAAAGAGAATTTTTGACGAGCTCGATCTGACCAACACCTACGCCTACCGGGATGTAAACGACGACTCCCCGGCTCAAATGTACTACAAGAACAGAAAGCTCCATCTGCCCAACTTCATCGCCTCTGTTACCGCTGAAGGCGGAGTGGTCTCGACCGCTTCGGAGCTGATGGTATTTCTAAAGGCTTTCTTCAACGGGCGATTTTTCCCAAAAGAAGATCTGGAGGAGTTAAAAGAATGGAACCTGATCTGGTTTCCGGGTCAGTTTTATTTCGGAATCGGCCTGGAAAAACTCTGGACCCCCCGGTTTATTTCACCTCTCAAACCGATCCGGGAGATCATCGGCTGCTGGGGTCAATCAGGTGCGTTTGCGTTTCATCACCCCGATACGGATTTATACTTTACAGGGACAGTCAACCAGTTAAGCGGATTTGGGCATAGTGCTGCTTATAAGGCGATGATCAGCATAATTAAATCTGCTAATTCAGGTAAACTTTATACAAAGTCATCATGAATCAAAAAACCGTCATCATCACAGGAGCCAATTCGGGAATCGGAAAAGCCGCCGCCAGGAAATTTGCCGGGGAAGGACATACGGTAATCATGGCCTGCCGCAACCTGGAAAAGAGCCGTCCTGTTCGGGATCAAATAGCCACGAAAACCGGTAATGGTCGAGTCCTCCTGGAGCAGGTTGATATGAGCTCTTTCGAATCGATCCGGGATTTTTGCAGTACCTACCAGGAAAAACATCAGAAACTCGACATCCTGATCCACAACGCTGCCTACTTCAATCACGGTTCGCCATACAAACAGAGTCCCGACGGCATAGAAATCACCTTTGCCACCAATGTAGCCGGACCTTTTCTGATGACCATGCTGCTGCGGGATCTGCTGGCTGCATCGGATGATGCCAGGATCCTTCACGCAGGCAGCAACATTATCAAGCACTTTCTGAATCCGAAGAAAGAGATAGATTTTGATCATCTTCAGAAAGAACCGGAGAACCCGCGCAATCACAGCGTATACATCAACTACCGCAATTCGAAGATGGCACTGCTGATGCTGTCGTTCAGGATGGCAAAGGAGTTTGCCGGTGATGGGATCAAGACGTATTCCCTTCAGATAAACGGTGCCACCATGTCGAAAGAAGCCCTGATGAAAGTGAAGCCACACTGGCGCATCATTGCAAGAATTCAGAATCTCTTCTTTCGTCCGCCGGAGTTTACTGCTAACCTCTATTATGAAATTTGCATCTCTGAGAAGTTCAGGGAAATGTCCGGTGTTCACTTCAATCATAAACTGGACGTGATGCAGCCGGCAAAAACAGATGCAGGAATTATTACGGATATTAAGCAGGGAGCGGGAGCAGATGTGTATCCTGCCTATGCAATGAATGAGGAAGCATCGGAGAAAGTTTGGAATGTTTGCAATGAGCTTACACAGGAGCACTCAAAACTGATTATCTGACCATGCAAAATCGAAACTTCCAGATATTTATTGCAAAGTTCTCCCTCCTTTTTGTCGTTACATATTCTGTTATCGCCGTACCGTTTCTTTACATTCAGGATTTGCTCCCCGAGTCACAACGAGTAGCCCTGGATTTATATGAGCCATTCCGGCCTCTAAATCTGATGACGATCTTAACCCAGTTCCTTCGGGGAATTCTCATCGCTCTGGTCATTCATCCATTCAAGAATACGATTTTAAATTACTCAGGAGGCAGGTTGATTTTATTTGGTGCTTTATGGGGAGTTGCCCTTTTCGGGTCCGTGGAACCCCAGCCTGGATCGATCGAAGGAATCATTTATACGGAAATTACATTCATCGAGCACAGTATAGTGATGCTTGCGGTAGCCATTCAAATGACTGTTTTTATTTGGCTATTCTTCAAATGGATATTGAGATCCGGAGAGAATAGAGTTTCAGATGTGCCAGAATACAGAAGTTATATTCAGCATGTTAACATCCGTGGATATACGTATCGATTTACTTTAGTCCATCTTATTACATACTGGGCCATCGGGGTCCTGTTTTACCAGTTTGCCGGTTACGAGGAGGCATTAGAATCGATGGAAATATTTGAGTTATGGAGGCCACTTGAAACCGTATCAACCGTATTACTGGTTCTATTCGGACAACTTTTCCGGGGCACTCTCCTTGCCCTGCTCTTGTATCCGTTTTATCAAACATATATGAGAAAAAAGCACGGCTGGTTATATTTATTTCTGCTGTTGTTCGGTTTAACAGCACTCGGATCTCCTATTTTTATTCCTGAATTCCTGGTTTTTGAAGGTTCATTGGCTGAATTCTTCGAGGGATTCCTCATAGGCATTCCAGAAATTTTCAGCCAGATGATGGTATTTTCAGCCATGTTTTTCTACTGGGAGAGAAAGAAACAAGATTGATGAAATAGATCTGAATCAATGGAAGAATTTATAAAATACCTGCAAGGCGGAGATTTAAGATCCATTGCGGACGTTGAGCAATTAATCCCTTTGATTAAAAACCAAAAGAATTTCGATGAACTATTTCGGTTTTTGTCATCGAAAGACAGGCTGGTTGTTATGCGGGCTGCCGATGCCGCTGAAAAAATCACAAAAACAGATCCCTCTTATCTCGATTCTCACAAATCAGAGATCATTGAATTACTCTATCATGCCAAAGACAAGGAACTTAAGTGGCATCTGGCTTTAATGGTTTCAAGGATTGATCTTTCTGAAAATGAATTGGAACGTGTGTGGAATAAACTTGAAGCTTGGGTAAGAGACAAATCGGAAAGTAAAATCGTCAGAGTGAATTCGTTACAGGCACTGTACGCACTCTCAAGCTTAAACAAAGTATTGAAAAGGAAATTTGAGATCATCATCCGGGATATAAAGAACGAGAATATTCCTTCACTCAATGCCAGAATAAATATTCTAACTCAGCATTAAACGATGATCGAATCGGGATACCGGAATTGATGCACGGGAAGTAATAAATCAATATTGGTACAATTTGTAATAACTGATTACCTGAGTTTTGAAAAACATATAAACCAACACCCGATGAAAATAATAACCGATCACATCCTGTGGTGGATTCTGCTGATTGTGGCTACGGCAGTCGTTTCGGCAGTGACTTCCTATCAAATTACCCCGGCAGGAATGCTCACAAGCATGGCGGGACATCTTGCTTTCGCGGTCGGGATTGCACTGGTTCCATGGATTGTATACCGGTTGTTTGGCAAGCCCTTAAACACCGAACAGATGATGGCCACGATCACTGTCGGGTGGCTGATTCTGGCTGTTGCAAATCTTTCGGTTTAAATTCTATAAATCCGCCCATCGAAGTTTGGTAAAGATTAAACCTGCTATAAAAAGTAACCCAAAAATTGTTTTGTTGTGACGAGCCAGTCATAGGGGCAGAAATATATCAAAGTTATCGGCGCGATCGTCGGTGTAGCGGGCAGCGATATCGGTGAGCGGACATCGCATTCCGTTGAACAGCAAAACCAGACACTCCAATAGAACAATCAGAATCAAAATTCCTGCAATGGTCCACATTTCGAGCCAGGCAAGTATGGGAATGGCTACGATTGAACCGGCGAAGAGGGCCCAGTAATGGTGTGCGTGAGTTTGATTATTCGAAGTTTGGTTAGTTGTGTCATCTTGTTCATTCTTCCGGTTCCTGATTGCATGAAGGTTCAAGAGACCTGCGAACAGATGGCGACATGACCAGACCCAGCAGAACAAGACCGAGCAATCCGAATGTAAGCTGCAGCGGCGGGTCCGGGTAATAACCGACCATCCATATTTGCACGCCGATCCAGATAATGAGTGCAAAGCTCACTGCGAGTGCCCCTTTCCATGACCAAAGCCTGCGCTTCCAAAGGCCGTACAATACGATTATGGGAAAGAAGCCCAGGATTGTCAGCAGGATAAGCCCGGGTACCATGAAGTTTTCAAATGTAGAATTTTCAAGAATGGATATCGGTATTTGAAGCAGATCACCGGACGGATCTATAACCAGAGTAATCCCGCCATACAGGCCGCTTATTCCCTGGAAAAGCATCAATCCCATCAGAAAGTATAAACTGTAAAATTTTGATGATTTTGACTTTTCATAGGTGGCTATGTTTCTCCGAAATTTGATTTATTTCTCTATCCATTGTCTTTTTCCGGCATTTTTTCGGTGGCATACTTTTAATCAGGAAAAATCGAAATCCTCAAAATGAATGGATTTTTTTGGTACACCCAGTTTTGTTAATTCCGGCAACAAAGATTTTCGCATCTCCTTAGGGCCGCAAATATAAACATCCTTATCACTGATGCCGTGGATATCCCCGGGAACAAAAAATCCTTCAACATCAGCTCTGATCAGATTCACTCTGAAAGATTCCATCTGAATTTCCAATTCCTTGAAAATATGAAGATGAGTCGCTTCTTTTTCGGTATTAACACAGTAATAAAGATTGATATTTAAATCAGTTCTATTCTTTCGTTTCAGATCATTGGCCCAGCTTATAAAAGGAGCAATACCCACACCACCGCCAATCCAAACCTGGTTCCGTATTCCACGGCGATAATCAAATCGTCCGTAAGGGCCTTCCAGCAGAGCTGTTGCGCCGGTTTTCAATTCACTGTAAAGCTGTTTTGTGTAATCGCCCAGTGATTTCACCATTATGGTTATTTCACCATCTTTTGTCATATCGCAGACCGTATAAGGATGTGATTCACGAGAAATACCTGATAAACGAAAACTAAAAAAATAGAACTGACCCGGTATAAAGCTAAGTACTTCATCCATCGGTTTTAACACGATCTCAATTACTTTGTCGTTCAGGCGGTCGACTTTAACCACCTGGAAACGATATTTTGTCACAACGAAATCAAAAAGTATCGACTTATAGACCCATGCTGCTATGCCTGCTATAGAAAAAGCCGAAAGGTAGATCATCAATGCGGGATTGCTACTAAATGAAAGGTCAAGGTAATAGATATGTGCCACCCCAAGAATAAAAAAGATCCCCATCAACTTGTGTGATATTTTCCATTTATCGTATGGGAGACGAATCACGAGTGTGAAAATCATCAATAGAATAAGACCCCACAATGCCCAGCTGCCAATGTTGATTTCAAACTGCCTGTGAACGGGAAAAAGGTACCATAATAACCGCCCGGTATCCTCGGGTATCCAACGTAAAGCCAGCATTATGGGATGTATTAAGAGGAGCAACAAGGCGGCTTTACCCATCGTGTGATGTACATGATACATCTTATCGAGCCCACCAAAGTAATCCTCCAGCCATTTAAATCGTGCTGACAACACGAAAGTCAGAGCGAAGAGTGCAAATCCGGCTAATGCCGCAACCTGACTTCCGTAAACATAGAAAGGTTTCAGATTATGTCGTATGGTTGTTTCAGGAAAAGAGATCAACCAAAGGGGGATGACTGTAAATACAGCTCCCCAACAGATCCATGAACCAAGTTTATTTTTCATCTTTTTTAGGAGTCAGATTGATTTTCTAATATTAGAATGTATACGAAAAATATTTTCCCATATTCAGCCAGAAACTTCATATTGATCGCTGAATACTAAAATATTGTTAAATAGTTTTACTGTTTTAGGAAATATCATTGTGAAAAATTTACCATAACCCTGAAAGTATCAGGTTGTAATACTCATTTAGTATCATTCATTTTTTTAAGTCTTTGGCAGGGTATTGTCGACCCTGGTGATCAAAGCTGATATCAACATCACCACAGCAAAAATTAATATAGCTGACAAAAACCATCCTGATGCTCCCGGAAAGACTGATGTAATTATCAGGTACTCACGAGTAAGACTCCAGATTAAAACAGAAATTAAAATTAAAAATAGACCAAGTTGTACGAATTGAACTCCAGAATAATTCTTAATCTGTACATCAAACTTTCGCTTTCCTTGCATTGAATCCCCAATAATCCTGATCATCTGCCAAAGTGAAACAGCCAGAATCAACCCAATCAGCATCCAAAGACCTGTAATCGCTTTTGTAATAATCCCCATCCCCACAGAACCAAAACCATTCCATTCCGCCCAGTCACTCAGGATGTGTGATATCAGCGGCCAGCTTCTTGAACTGTTTGTCAGGATTACGATGCCGTCTCCGGTTTCCGGAACGAGATGGAAATGAGTCATCCATCCATTTCCCTGCCCGCCGCTGAAAACGGCTCTCTGACCATTGGGCAGTGTTTCGATAAAATGTCCAAGCCCATAATGTTCCGAAACAAGCGCGTAGATATCTGAAACTTCAATCACCGTAGAATTGAGTTCTCTGATGCTATCTTCCGACAGTATGTTCTCACCTGAATAAAATTCATTTACCATACCTGTTTCCACAAAGCGGGCGATATCTACTGCACTGGCAAAAAGTCCGCCGGCTCCTTTTTCCGAATAGACGTAGACCTGAATCGGTTCACCTTTAAGGTTGTGACCATTGGGTACAGGTGTGATGAAATCCTCGCTCCATTCGAAACTTGCATGTACCATCTCCAGAGGAATC
Source organism: Rhodohalobacter sp. SW132 (assembly GCF_003390325.1). NCBI lineage: Bacteria > Pseudomonadati > Balneolota > Balneolia > Balneolales > Balneolaceae > Rhodohalobacter > Rhodohalobacter sp. SW132. Next base: position 279,984 of record NZ_QUOK01000003.1, read on the forward strand.
AAAATTTCTTCCTCCATAAATTCTGAGAAATCCTTTCCCGTAACATCTTCAATAAGCAGTTCCAGAAGATGAAAGCCAACATTTGAATAGTTGAATTTGCTGCCGGGCTCACGTTCAAAACGAACTTCTCTGGAGAGGCTTTCTCTTAATGATGGTTTTTCTTCATCCGGTGCATATTCCAGTCCGATTGTTCCCAAAGAAAGTCCTGAACTGTGGCAGAGCAGGTGCCGGATTGTAACTCTTTCAATGTCATATTCGGATTCAGGAAACTCCCAGCTTTTAAGGTGTATATAAACCGGGTCATCCAATCCGATTTTTTCCATTTCCACAAGCTTCATCACACCCCGGGCAGTCACTGATTTAGAGATCGATTCCACTCGGCATACCGTTTCTGCAGTCATACGAATTTGTTTTCCAAGATCTGCAAAACCATATGCATCAGACCAGCTTATCTCTCCATTATTTATCAGGGCGATGGATACACCGGGAACTTCATACCTATCCATCCAGATGGGAATACTTTGATCCAGCTGTTCCCTGAAATCATCTTCTGAAAGAGACGTCTCATGATTATTAAAATCACAGCTTATTATCATTACTAAAAGTAAAAAGAAAGCAGCTAAATGAATGTCTTTAAGTTTTTTCATATCTGTGCTTTTAATGTCTCAAAGTAATCAAAATGCCTCCCCAAACTGGATGTAGAATCCGCTGGTACCTCTGCCAATCCCATAGTCAATCCGAATATTTGTAGGGTCATGCTTGTTGATATTGAATCGCAGACCGGCTCCAGCACTCCACTTTGGTGTTGACAAATTGAAATCTTCATATCGGTGCCAAACCTCTCCCAGCGCCCCAAAAACCGTAAACCCAAATCTGCCTTTAACTGCCTGACGCAATTCGGATTGAAATTGTGCCGCATTATAATCACGGTATCTTCCCCTGTGGTAACCTCTTCCGATTCTGTCACCGCCCAGTTCCGACATACCAAGAACCGGCGGGTTTCCGGAAACTGTTCTGTAGAGTCCCTGAAACGCCAAAACGGATCTGCCATTTTGGTTTAAGTCAACATATTTCCTGGCATCTAACAGATAGGATGTATGGGGGGCAGTACTGCCGAGAAACGAAGAGTTAACCAAAAATGAAAACTGAACATAGTGATTTTCGGTGGGTGTCATATTGCTGTTCCGCAGATCCCAGCGACCCATCCAGCCAACTCCTGATGATGTGTGTCCATCCGCACCCTGAACATCCGGAGCCGGTATTTCATTACCTTCCTGATCTTCGAACGTTAGGTTATAAACTTTGCTCCATCGAACAAATGGCCCCGTAAACAGGCCCGGGCTAACTTTTTTCAAAACGGTTTGTTCAAGATTAATCTCAGTGAAAAGTATTGTACTCTCATCACTATTCCTGGTATTTGGGCCGATCCCCCAATAGCTGTCCGGGAAGTAGTTTGCAAAATAGTTTCCGTTCAACACCCATCTATCTCCCGGAAAGTTGATATCCGATAACAACCCCAGCAAAATCTGCTTTTTTGTTGTGTAGATTCCCGAAAAAAGTAGACTCGAAGAGCGAGTATCCGTACCGGAACCTGATAATTTGAATTGCGGAACCACAACGGCACCAAACATGAACCCGGTTTCCGGTGTTGAGCCAAGTGCCGGCAGAAACAGAATTTTATTCTTGTAGAGAGAATCGGGTTCTGAGAAGCGATCCTGTGCGGAGCTGCTGATCGGGAAAAATACATTAGCAAGACTCAGTAAACTGATTGAACAGATCATCACTCTCATGGTTAATCTCCAATCGTTTCGTACTTTATTTTTATTTATCAAGCGGCTAAACCGTTCCGGATTTCCCATAAACCTTTCCATTTATTCTATTGAAATATTCATGCTTTCTTCGGGAGCAATAATATGGTTATATACGGCCGGTCTGATCGCCTCCTGCTCAACAGCCATAAGAATATGACCGCCAGACTCATAACTCATCAACATAGATCCCGCAATGGCAGAAGCCGTAAATTCGGCATTGTGATAGAGCTGCAGCAGATCATCTTTTGCATGGATAATAAGGGTCGGTGCCTTGATGGAAGCAATCCGGCCGCCCGGCAGCGTGGCTTCGTTATCAAAGGCAGCCCCTGTTGATCGCGGCGCAGCAGGATTCATAGAGTCGATAAAGTATTCCACCATCTCAAACTGCCCGGGAGTGAGCCCGGCAACGACTTCTTCATCTACTCCAAGTATCCCCATAAACTGTTTTTTGAACAGTTTTGATATTGCCCAGTAAGGAAAATTGTAGGTGAAAATCACCTTCAGAGCATTGCCCTTTTTGTTTGCCCCGGCCTGAAACTCAGATTCTGAAGCTGCCACCCCACACGAGATGCAGGTCAGGGATGATACCCGTTCAGGATAGTTTACAGCAAAAAGCAGCGCCGAAGGACCGCCCTGAGACATGGCTACAACGGCAGCTTTTTCAACCTCCAAATGATCGAGCAGATAGGCATACGCATCGGCCTGGTCATCCCACGTGGCATTTTCCGGAAGTGAAGATCCCAGGTATCCAAAACGGGATGGGATGATCCAGCGAAACTGATCATCCAGTACCGTCTCTGCAATTAGTTCACCCTGATCGAATCCGCCGCCGGCTCCGTGAACGACCAGAACGGGATCACCGGAGACGTTTCCACCTTCCATGTATTCGATATTGCCAAAGGGCGAGGAGATTACGGAGCTCTTTCCGCTGATCCGTTCATATGCCCGGTTCATACTCATCAGGTATGCAACAAAGATCCAGAGTATCAAAATCACACATATGCCTGTTATCCACCATAGAATGACTTTTGCCATTTTATTTCTCCTCCCCATTAAATACCGACTGTTTAATCCTGATCACTTCCCTGTTAAACCGCTCCGGATCTCCCATAAACGGGGCATGTGCCGCTCCTTCAAACACAAATAACGTTTTCCCTTCTGGGGCATCCACAAATTGATAAAACTCTTCGACCAATTTGGCGGGAGTGTTGTAGTCGTTTTCGCCCACAATAAACCATACCGGCACACCGATGGAGGGAACATCCCTGAAAAGGTCAAAATCGCGTAACTCTTGCCACATCGGCCCGCTGCCGCGATTTGCCCCGCGAAGCCATTTTACATAATCACCGATCGTATATTCAATAGCTCCGAATGATATCCAGGCCAGCCGTCCCATTCCGACATCCATGCTGCCACCAAAAGCATCCTTCATTTTTGCGAATGTCACATAGCGATCATGTTCATCGTATAGAGGCGGCCCAAGGTCGTCAAACTTTCTCATTTGCCGGCTTGATCCACGTTCTTCCACCTGCTTACTCAGCCACTCATAAGAAATTTCTTCGGCCCGTTGTGGATGCACAACCTGGGCAACCGAAATAAACCCAAGGTAGTCGTCCGGGTAACGCTGAACGGTAAGTATTCCCAGCTGGGTACCCCATGAGTGACCAAGCAGGAAGATTTTCTCCTGATCAAAGCGCTCTTTCAGATAGGCCGTCAATTCATGAGTATCTTCGATGAAGCGGTTCAGAGACATCGAGTTTTCATCGAATCCTCTGTGGTTCGACTTGCCCGCTCCGCGCTGATCCCAGTGCACCACCACAAACTCTTTTTCCAGATCACGATTGAACGCCCGATGAACCGGCATCTGTGCTGCGCCCGGCCCGCCATGCAGCCAGAGCAGAATTGGGTTTGATCTGTCTTCTCCGCGAATCATGATCCATTGATCCATCCCTCCGATTTCAATTGCAATTAGATCTGAAATGGCGTTCGGCTCATTGATGTCCGAAGTTCTTGCAAAACAGCCTGTTATCATAAAAGACACTGCAATTATGAACAGGAAATGATTCATGACTTTCATAACCGGATTCAGCAATTTTGTTGTTGAATAATTTGATTAACTATATGTAATCAATGAACTACCTCGGGGCAGAGCCCGCGAGGTATCAAATTGGGTCCCATACCTTTTTGGTCGATATGGAGTTTATTCTGGAGTGTCCCCCTTTGAAGGGGGCAATGGGGGATGACCTACTGAGCTTCACAACAAGAAATGGACACTTCCAAACTCAGGAAGTCATCCCCCTGCTCACTCCGTTCGCTTCCCCCTTCAAAGGGGGACTTTCATCCTTTCCGACCCTGAGGGTCGGGGGATTAAACCACTTATGATTGAGCTTATTTAATCGTGTTTTCCATAAACATTAACCTTTGGACCATCCTAAAATCTGAATCCCACATGAAGTTCGGTGTGGAAGTTGTAGAATCTTGAGCGTGAGAGAATTAATTCAATAGGGCCCAGCAACGTAAGTGTCCCGAGACTTAATGAAAAAGAGAAATCAATGTCGTTTTGATTCAGATCGGTGTCCCAGTTATTTAAAAACCTCCCCCCAAACGCATCCAGACCTATAAACCAGTGATAAAACGGCTCAATCTGGATGCCGGTTGAAACCACCTGTGCATTTCTTGAAGAAAGCTGGTACCTGTCTGCACCACCGAAACGAAGAACATCCAGAAAGGGATCATGACGGTTTGGTGAAATCCAGTACCCCCAGGGCAGTTCACTGCCGGTAGAATAACCCAGCCAGATCGAATTTCGAAAAGTCAGCCCGCTGCTTATTGATGTATTGATCTGGTAGTTGAAACTTGTTGAAGAAAAATCAATGGGGCTGAAAATTACCTGATCACTTACAAAGCTTTGGAATTTTAACTTTCTTCCTCCTACCGGAAATGATTTACGATTCAGCTTATCTCTCATGTACCTGACAAAAAGCGCATGATAATCACGATCTGTTGAGCGTATCTGATCCTGATTGATCTGGTTACTCTGCTGGGTGAAACCTTTACGTACACCAAAAGCGATTAAATTATTTGTGCTGAAATAGTTTCCCCAGGAGAGTTCTCCCCTCAGAATCGTGTTATCGTGTCTCGACACAATATCATTGCCTGCATACCACTCAACCACTTCATTCTCAAATTCAAACGCGCTTAAAAATGCACTTCTGGAACCCATTATACTGAAATATGTGTGTTCCACTCTGAAGTTAAGTTGTTCACCTAACCTTGCTTCAAATTGCGTGAGTGATCCGCTATGAATTAAATTCTGAAAGCTTGCATTCAATAAAATCGAAGCTTTGGTTTTATTTTCATATCGTGCACCTAATCTGAACTTGTTTTCCAGGTCTTCAATGACCCTAATATGTAATACAAATTCGCCCCCAATATCTTCAACTCTGTAGTGAACATTTTTGATGAACGTAGAACTGTATAACTGGCTGATGCTCTCTTCAATGATATCAGGGTCAAGTTTTGATCCCGGAACGAAGCCCAAAAGATTTATTAACACAGCATCTTCATAGATTGTGTTTCCCTCAATTACGATCTGACTGATCAGCAGAGGTTCCGGTGGGCCTGCCCCGGGTCTGTAAGCCGGACTGGTATTCTGCATTTCGGCTATTTCCCTGAACGCTTCAAGATGTTGCTGACCGATATGACGCCCAATTTTAAGCAGTGTATCCGCTCTCCCGAAATCAGCAGCTGTAAAATCCTCCAGACCTGTAACCTCTACAAAATAGTCAGCCAGATCTTGCTGACGCTCCACATTTTCATTTATTCTGAACGAGACGGTTTGATTGAGAATTGATGTGAGGGAATTGAGCCTTGACCGGTCCTCCAGCTTTGAACCGACATATACTGCAATTGTATAATTTGCGCCCATATCAAGAGCATCCTGTACCGGTAAATTTCTTATTAAACCTCCATCAACATAAATTCTGTCTTCGATTTCAATGGGTGTAAATATGGATGGAATAGAGATACTTGCCCTCAAAGCGTCCGGTAAATAACCGCTTCTGAGGACTGCGTCATTACCGGTTTCAAGATCCGTTGCCACGGCAGTAAACGGAACCGGCAGATCATCAAAATCTCTGATATGCCCCATATTCCATGAAAGACGTGATAGTAGTGTGTAAATGTTCTGACCTGAAATCACTCCCGATGGCAAACTGATTCCCCTGCCACTGATTGGAATTGACAAAAGTGCCCTTTCGTCCGATAATTTTTCGTAGTTCGAAATATAGACCCGCCTTCTTCTGTCGAGAAACAGTTCATTGAAATTGTTTGACTCCACGATTTCCCTCAATTGCTCTGTAGTGTATCCCATAGCATAAAGCCCTCCAACAAGTGCCCCCATGCTTGTACCCGAAATGTAGTCAATACGGATCCCGGCTTCTTCAATGGCTTCAATTACGCCGATATGTGCGATTCCTTTCGCTCCCCCACCTGAGAGAACCAACCCAATTCTGAGAGAATCATTAATTGCTGACTGATTCGGGAAAGCATGTGTGTCGATATTATTTGCTATTAAAAAAAGTGTGCACATAAGAGAGCAGTAAAATGGTTTGTATAAACTCTCCAATCGATTCATGTCTTTTCTGATTATTCAGAGTATCTGAAATAGAGTTGTGCTAAACCCTGATTACTCAGGTTTCAAAAGTTTAAGAACTCATTCAGAATTACTATGGTTTGGTTAGCCGATGGAAAGGCACCTAAAATTGAACAACCAACAAGTAGTAATGCATCAAATAGTAGAAGCAAAGTAGACCTTCCCATGGCAATCTACAGTTATATTACAGTGATCTAATTACTGAAAAATATTTGGAAAAGAAGCTTTAAGAAATAAGGGAAAACCTGAATCATTAGTAGGTTTTTACCCTACATGAGAGAGGTAATAATTTAGCGATTTTAAGGGGTCAATTAGAACTCAATTTTATATCCCAGTGATGGAATAGGTAGCCTCATCTTGTCAACGATTACCTCCTTTGTCATAAAATCATAGAATGGATCTGAATAATCAGGTTGCAGTAAGGCATTTTTTACCATTAATGACCATACACCACTCCTGTTAGTTTTATTAATCCGATAGTTGATTGTAAAATCAACTCCTGTTGATGCGGGAAACTGACTGGCAAATGCTTTCGAGTTGTCGGGGATATACATTTGCGCTTCTATCGATTCGTCATAAAGAGCTGGTGTGTAGCGCAAACCACCCATATAGGTCAATTTTGTACTGAAACTTAGAATATTTTGGCCTCTTACCATCCATTCTTTTCCCACAAGCAGATTTGCAACATGACCTCTGTTGAAACGGGTATTGTATTCAATTCCATCACCGCCTACATACTTTGAATCAAAAATTGATGCTGTAACCAAGTAAAAATATCCATCTTTGAGAAATCGTTCTGCGGTTACATCAATTCCGTAATTAGTACCGGTACCTCTGCTTTCTAATGGTTGGTTGATTGCCCAGTTGGAAGTAAGATTTATTATAGAAAAAGAATGGTTTGGATAAACCGGGATATCCTGCAAAATCTGATAATATGGTTCTATAATAACTCGCATTACATCGCTCACTTTTCGGTTATATCCCAGAACGAAATGATGCGATTTCATAAAATCCAGATGTTTATTTGGTGTTTCAATAGTGCCGTTACGGGTAGTTTGTGAATAATAAGTGCGCAATTCTTCCATTTGGGCATGCAATCCGTAGGCGAAACTTAATTCGTCATTTGGTGAGACGTTCCATCGTATACCCGCACGAGGTTCAAATGTCATTTTGTCATTCACGTCGAGATACATGGAATGAAATCCAACGTTTGTTGACAGGTTTGGCAACAGGCTAAATCTAACCTGAGTAAAAGATTGCGTAGAGAATCCAGTACCACTGTTATATACAAATGTTGTCATCTCCTCAGGGTTATCTCTAAACGCCAATTGCATGTGATTGTCAAAAAATAACCTGTTCAGGGTTATTCCGGTTAGTGAACTAACCCTGCTGCTATGCCTGTGAAATATTGTGGATCTGGCTGAAAATTTCCCTTCTGTACTTCTGATATTATCAGTAGGAAGCAACCTTCTGTCAAAAGTATATTCTTCTTTGTCCATTCCATATCTCATTCCATCTGCGCTTAGTGTTGAGTGGATGAATGTATTGGTACCTATTGTGATTCGGTGTGAAAGTCCTATCGCTCCAAAACGATTGTAATAATCCTGACCCGTTCGATCATAATCGGTTTCCCATTTCAGTGTATCCGATTCAGCTGTTTTTGTATTTATGTCATGAGCACCCAGTCCCCAGAAAGAGAAAGTTCCCGCATTTTCTGTTGGGAAGTTCAGCATATAACTTACATCCTGAAATTTTGGTATGTTTGGAAAGTTCGTCAAAGTACCGATAAGCCCGAGGGTCGAATAACGGTAGTTGAACAGATAGGTTGATGATTTCTCTGCCACTATAGGCCCTTCAGCCGACAAATCCATCCCGATCAAACTAATTCCGGCTGTATATTCACGCCTTTCAGCATTTCCTGTCCGCATTTTTATATCAAACACACCTGAGCTGGCATTGCCGTATTCGGCGGGAAATGCACCTGTATAAAAATCAGAATTTTGTAACATCTGGTTACTTAAAACCGTGAAACCTCCACCTCCAATAAAATCGACATTGGGAAAATGAAAGGCTGCCGGAATATCAACCCCTTCAAATCGCCACAATACACCCCTGGGAGAGTTCCCTCTTATGATAATGGCATTGTTTGTTGTTTGAGTTGTGGTTACACCGGCAAAAGCTGATGCCAAACGTGCGGGATCATCTAATCCACCAGCATAACGGTTGGTTTCTTCAACACTAAACGTACGGGCACTCAATGTTGCCATCGTATTTAAAGGCCGGTCTTTGTTTGTATTGGCAGTGACTACTACTCCTTCCAGTTCCAGAGTAGTTCCCTGCAGTTCGATTGACAATACAACCTCTTTTCCTGATCCAACCAGTATTTCAGAAACTATAAATGGTTCATAACCAAAATAACTAACCTTAAAATTATGCCTGCCAACAGGTACCCTTTCCAAACGAAAAATTCCATCAGCGTTTGTAGCTGTTCCCATCAAAGGTTCACTGCCTTCTACCGTAATGGCTGCACCAATAAGAGGTGATTTCGAATTGGCATCTACGATTGTACCCCTTACCGTTTGTGTTAATGGACTTTGAGAGTGAACATAACACGATGTAAAAACCATCAGAGTAGCTAAAGTGAATATTCTTATTATCCCCATCACGTTCTCCAGTGAAATAACAGTTTATTATTACTGAATAATATTTGGGAAAAAAGTTTGGAGAAATAGGGTAAAACCCAAATTTTTAGTAAGATTTTATACTACACCAGTGACGTTATGCGATTGTAATCGGTAGAAGTTTTATTCAATTATTTGGTAAGCCGCTATCTTTTCATTTCTTATTCCCATTTGGACATCTATAACTATATTATTTCCGAATTATGGCCGATTGAGAATACTTCAACTATCAATACAACACATCGATTTTTATCTTTATAAATAAGACATTAATAATAGAACTCAGGTTATCATGAAACTGAATTCAGTTGATTCCTTTTACATATCTGATGTTCGGTTCAATGTATTTTTAATTCCTACTCCATCCAGAAAAGGTCCCGTTTTATCCACAAATAGGCGGTTGAGAAGAGGGCAAAAAATGCAAAAAACAGGAAAAAGAAAGTGCCTGTTGTAAACATCGTGTGGAAGTCCCTGACAAAAGTAACGGTCATTGAATAAAACCAAATGGAATTGGCCATAAGCGCAGCTGTCCAACCCCATGATTTCATCTTCCATAAACCAATTACACTTGCCAAAAGTAAAATATTCGACCAAATAGCATCGGCAACAGTAAATCCATGTACTATCCCTATATAGGCTCTTTCCCAATAGGAGTTCATACTATCGACAGAAGGAATCTTACCTGTCAGATGAAAGTATATCCAGATCCCTAATGTTGTAATCCATCCAATCGAATTTACAATAACGATGACGCTCACAAGTGGGGGCCGTACTACGGATATTTCACTGTTTTTATTATTCATCCATGTTCTATTTATGAATGATCAGTTATGGTTCTATCAATCAAAATTTGAGCATTCAACTCTCCCGAAAGCTCAATAAACATTATGGCGAATCCATTATTCAGACTTCTTAAGAAGTGTTTTCCATCGCCTCTGACGATGGCGATAAAACAGATGTGCAAAAACGAAAATGACCGGAGTCAGAATTCCGGCTTTAATCTCAATTTCATCCGTGTATTGAACTTTTCTATCACCGGACTGATGAAATGTTATCGTATGGTTCCATACGCGTGCTAGCCTGCCCTTTTCCCTACTCTCTATTCTGTTACTTCGCTTGTCAACTTTTACTAACCGGATACAATGCCTGCCCAGTGGAATGAGTCCGAACAGAAAGAGCTTCAGATGATAGTCCCGGTTTATTTTCCAGGATTCGTTAAACGCATCACTCTCAGTGGGAATGAATTTTAACACCGGAGATGATACAAACTCCAAGGACTTCGGCTTTTCAATTTTTTTCCATAATTCAGCTTCACTACACGTGAAATGTGTCGAAATGCGTGCTATCATTTTTTTCATTTTATGATCTTTGCGCCATATTTAGATTCTGATCATCCGAGAGGATTATAGTTCATGATTCATACCATTACCTCAATTAATCCACGTTACAAGAGGAATTAACCCGTAGCTGAATAGTATGATCAATAAAATTATCCAGGCACCATAAGTCCCATATATTATCCAACGTCCCTTCAGTGAGAAGAGAGTAGAATTCCTAAACGTGCTGATCAATCCCAGAAGAATCATAATGGGCAATAGGCCACTGCTTATGGCTATAAGTCCCGTAGTAGCATTCATAGACGCAATAACATGAAGATCCTGAAGCTGCATGGATAGGTACATTGTTATCAACAGTACAAATCCTGCGAGAACCTGATAGATAAATGCCCCGGTATGCAAAAACCCTCTCTCTTTTCTGCGTATCAGTTTATAAGAATATATGCCGATTGAACCGATTAAAGCGACAAAAATCCACAGTAAACTGACTGCAAAAAGTATCGTTTTCCACATGACCTGCAAAAAGCCACCGCGTTCATAATACCAATCCAGCCCGCGATGACTTGATGAGAGTACGGTTTTATCACCATATTTTCCCAGCCACATCGACGGCAACGGTTCATCAACTAACCGGAAATAATTATCGCCTTCGTGAGAAATCGTTTTACTAATCCCGGTCAGAGTTGAAAGCCTGAGAGTATCACCATCCAGGTAAATCTTCATCGGATTGAATAGTTCATCAACGATCTTCAACAACTCAATTCGATAACTTCCTTTTGTGTACCAGCCGGTAAGCTCTTCAGGAAATTCATAGAGTTGATAGGGAGGCAATGATTCCTTATCAGGTAATAAGTAGTCATAAAAAAGGGTGTTGATCTCCCTGTAGGCGTCCATCGACATGTGCGTCAGTGTGTAATAGAATCCGACACCTGCTTCTTCAAAATAATTGTAGTTGGAAAAGTAATGATCAAGCCCTCCCGTGTGTCCCAGCCCACGGTTCCCGTTGGCAAAAATCGTAATTTTACCGAGGCCGTACCCCACCATTCGCTCGTCGGCACCGATTATGCTTAATGGTCGTTCCATTTTCCTGAACAGCTCTTCACTGATGAGAGGTTCACCATTTATGACCGTTTTATTGAGCATCCACTGCACAAATTTTCCCATATCCTCCGGTGTGGTGTGCAGATATCCTGCAGGATGTTCCATAAGCGGGAACGGAGTCTGAAGATTCCCGTTTCCATCATAAGAGTAGGCCAGATGTGCATGGTCACGGCCCCGGAAGTCGCTGTTCACCATTCCCACCGGATCCAGAATGATCTGGTTAAGATAATCTTCATACGGCATTCCGGTTGTTTTCTCAATAATAAGTCCGAGCAGGGTGTATCCGCAGTTTGAATAAGCGTGACGCGTTCCCGGTTCCCAGCGGGATATCCAGTATTCAGGGTGCCGTTGCACAATTTCGTCCAGCGGCGGGATATAGGTATCAACATCCACTGCATATTCTTTCAGATAGATATCCCTGAATCCGGCGGTATGTTCGAGAAGGTGCTTAAGCAGAACAGGTGATTGGGATTCCCACCTGTTTTTGATATCGAGTTCAGGAACCAGTTCACTCAACGGATCATCCAGTGAAAGCAATGCCTCTTCCACCAGGCTCAAAATACCAAGTGCAATAAAAGATTTAGTCACTGACCCAACTCTGTAGACGGTTTGTGGGCCGGCAGGCAATTCCATTTCAACGTTTGCAAATCCAACTGCACCCGATTTCAGAATACCATCGGAAGTTACAACGCTATAACCAATGGACGGAATATTGTAAGCGGTTGAAATGGAGTCAAGTTTTGCTTCAATTCGAATCAACTCCTGTTCAGAAACCTGTGCCGAAATTTGTTCAATTTCTACTATGAGAACAACAGGAAAAAGAATAAAAAAGTGAATAAATTGATTATTCATTAAACCCCTACAAGTTTAGTTTTGAAACGGCAGCGAATGCTCAGTACCCCTTGTGAGTCAAAGAAGCTCGATTCTAAAACTTAACTGTAATAATATTTCAAAGTGTTCATCTAGCCATTCAAAGAAAATTATTACAATACTGTAAAATCAGTCAGCATTTTTCTGTCTACTCCAATTTCAGATATATTAAATTGGATTATTATTCAAATTCGATTATATCCGCTCTTACAGTTAACCGTACTTTTGAATATACGATCAAGTTCAGGATATCTGTGTCATACCTAACATTGGCCAGTGCCAGTCTTTGGTTTGCAGCTGATCCATTTTCTGATTCATAATTCAACCAGAGATTTTCCAGCGCATCCGCATACATCTGGCCGCTGCCCGCCACCCGTGCTAAGGCAAATGATGTAGCCGTAAACCCTGTCGAATAACTCAATCCGAACACATAGGCTGACTCCGATTCACCGGTAACATTCGTTGCGGCTATTGAATAGTTGCCTTCGTTGAGGTTCACAATGGTTTGATTGGCGGATAAAAAAGCTCCTGAATTAGAACATCCCGTTAACATAACAGCCGCGAACAGTACGATAATATTTAACTTCTTCATGATATTCCCCCCGTTTATTATTGAATGTAAATAGTTACTGCAATTTATCTCTCTGTGTACAATGAATGTGTAATGAAATCACTATTCTGTATGACAGGAATTGTTGAAATACAGGCTGATTGAATCAAATATTTTTGGTTCTACAGGAAACATATTTTTACAGTAGCAAGTGTACTCACCAATAACTAAAGAATCATCCTTTGTACCGGACCATGATTACTATCTTATCATTCCATATGTGATCATAGTTTCGCTCTTTGTTAAATACCCTTTTTAAGCTTGAGCATTCTGGTCACCATATCCTGCTTAATAACAGGGTTCTCTTCCAGTTCGGATGTAAATCGTACATCCTCTGCCGAATAGAATGAATCAGGGGCATGTAATGCGATCAAACCGGCCAGTTCCTGCCAGCGACTTCGTTTAGCTATTGTAAAAATTATTTTAACCGGTCCCGATCTCCCAACACCATCAACAGCCACCACTCTGAAACCTGACTCTTTCAGTTTTTCGAAAAGAACTTCTGAATCCTTTAAAGGAATAATTCTGAACAGCTGGACACCCTTTTTCATCCGCTCTTCAATGAACATTCCGATATAAACACCCGAAGCAAAACCTCCCGCATAGGCGACGTAATTCAGCCAGTTATCCAGATTCTGAAAGATCTGTGCGATCACAATAATCCAGATCAATATCTCAATAAAGCCCAGAAGTGCAGATTCAAGTTTGTACCCCTTAGCTACAAACATTATTCGGATGGTGCCAATACTGACATCAATTATCCTTGCAAAGAATATAAAGACCGGTACAAATGCTGCTGGTAAAATTGAAAATTCAATCATATTTTATTGCCGATCATTTTATAATCCGGAATAACATACTGAGTCCACCGACTGTAATCATTTAGCAGGAGTATCAAATACTAATATAACATATACTCCTCTTACCATGTTAATTTTCTGAATCTGAGTTTTTACCTCACTGCAAATGGTTCGCCCGCTCGCACCCAATCTCAATTTCCCTCCTGGAATGAAAAACGATAGAATTATCTACTCAATCACTCATTGACACTCCAAAATCATATTTTTATAGGATATTTTATATTTCACGTTCATTAGAACCCTCACTGCATGCTGTAACGCTGTTCGACATTAGACGTAATCAATCGCATTCAATACTTATACGGATTTTCATGATTTGGGAGTCTCACAAATTATTTTCGTATTGAAGTTCTTGAATCAACAGTAGTGATTCCTTTATGTAAAGTCTCAAACAGATCCCACTATGAATCTGTATAAACCGTTTATCTTACATACAGATTAAGTAAATGGAACTGCTATGGACTCAAAAAATATACATATTAAAGTTAAATTGGATGTTCCTAAAAATACGATAGCATACCACTATTTGCGGGAACAATGGGAGAATGAAGGTGGGGCAATAGGTTGTAATTCTAGGGATGAGTGGATTCCGGCTGATCAAATCCCATTCCGGCCGGGAGAGTATTTTAAAGTATTAACTTGTCAAACAGATGTGATAAATGACGAGCTATTTCTACTCGCAGACATTGAACGGGTAACGGAATTAACTTCCGATCTTGTGCAACACTAACCTAAAACTGTTCCTGCAAAGTTGAATCGATTTTTATCACTCTGATTCGCCAATTTCCATCATTTTACGTTGAGTTTCTGTAAATACGGACTTGATATTAGCCTGAGATCCAAATGGTTAAGCTGCATAATCTATTTGATAACATATAAAAACTGGATAAAGCGGAATATAGATTAAAGTGCAGATTATGAAACTGTTGATTCTATATGCTACTACAGAAGGACACACCCGCACGATTTGTGAATTCCTACGTCATGAAGCTGAAAAAATAGGGTATACCGTAAAGCTAGACGATTTGACTATAAATCAACCATCCTCAGATGATTTCGACACCGTGATTATTGCAGGATCGGTTCATTTAGGAAAGTATCAAAACGCACTGCAGCATTACGTTCAGAAACACCACAAGCTGCTAAACGAAAAAAAGAGCCTTTTTCTATCCGTGAGTCTAACCGCTGCCGCTGATGAACCTGAATCATGGAAAGAGCTACGACAACAGACAAAGGAATTTCTAACTGTAACCGGCTGGCAACCCGCACATATTGAACAGGTCGCCGGAGCACTGCTTTACACTCAGTACAATTTTCTGAAACGCTTTCTAATGAGGATGATCACAAAACGAGCCGGTGGCGATATGGATACTTCAAAAGATTTCGTTTATACCAACTGGGACCAGGTTAAAAGGATCCTGAACACTATTCAGAGCATGTAATACCAATATTATTCATAAGATCATATTCCATTTCAGCCCAGTGGTTAATATCGACTTTAACCCTCACTTACTGATTCGAGATTTTCTTACAGTTGCTTTAAATAAATACCTACAGTTTAATTTTATAAATAAAATATATTTACCCCAGAGAGTTTATTGACAATCTGAATAAAAGAATTTAGAGCACATGTAGATATCGATACTACGGTACTGATATATATTTGCCGGGAAAAACGTCCGCCGGCATTCCTTAGGCTTCATAACTGAACACCCTATGGACTGTGCTCCGGTTCTATTTTATTTATACCGGTAAAGATTTACGACGAATTGGGAGAGGTGATAAATCGAAACCGTGGTTAGGGGTGTTTCGTGATCAAAAACGAAACTGAGATTATACCCTTTGAACTTGATGCCCGGTAATTCGGGACGAAAGGAAAACCACGGCTTCGACCATTTATGCCAATCGATTCGCTATTGATTTATTCACGTCAAATTCTTCAGGATAATCTTCCGGGCTTCTTGCCTTACCGGTTAAAGAGTTGAATAAACTTCACCTTTCTTATCCGATGAACCGCCTCAAAAATATATCGGCTTCCTTACGGGATATCGACAGATTCGAAATCAACGCGTTCAACGCATTTTCGATCATCTCTCTTTGTAGCGGTTCTCTTGTATCAAGATATCCCTGCTCCAACAAATAGTTCTCCAGTTCATCCATTTTATTTGTCCTGAACCCCGAAATCTCACCATTTCTCAGGGCTTCGAGCAATTTTGCCGGGTCACTGTTCAGCTCTTCCAGCTTCTCTGATACCGCATCGATAAAGCTGTCCGATACCGCTCCCGATTCTTCCAGCACCCCCCGGTCAATCGGCCGCGGCCGTCCCTGTCGATAGAGTTTCAGATAACGATCCAGAAGTTCTGCTTTCTCCTCCATTTTCCTGATCTCTTGCTCATCTAACCCTTCAATTATACCGCCCTCTTTCAGGTAGTTTTTAAGGGCTCCCCAATAGTTAATTCCGGATGAAAGCGTGTTATAAAGTAAATCCGGATCGTCCATCAAATACCAGAGATGGAGCTGTTCCGGTTCGTCCGTCAGCGGATTGAAGGGCGGTACATTTAGTTTTTCTCCGTACGCATTGTAACTCAATGAACCTGGCCCGGGTATATCCTGCAGAAGGCTGATTGGCTGCCAGTCGGGTTGAGTGGTTTTATACGTGGCACCGGACCTCTCCCCGGTCAGGTAAAACACCTTGTGGTCATTCATCCCGTTTTGATTCAAATAATTCTCCCACTTAGCCACCTCATCACCCTGGGCAGTAAAATAGAACACCTGTCGCCCGTCACGGCTGATTTCGGTCAGCGCCTCGATGATCGCCTCTGCACGGATGTCATCACTATTGGCCAGCAGTTCATCCGCCAGGATCGGCAGCTTGATAGAAGTCTCCTGCGTCTCCACAAACGCCAGCCTGACCGCCATCAGGAGCTGAATCCGCGTACCGGAGGAGAGTTCATCCAGGCTGCGCCCCTCCTTGTCTACAGTATCATAAGCGCGGAACACCGACTCATCATTCTCCTCAATCCGCAACTCATACCGCCCTTTGGTGATGCGGTTGAACAGCCGGTTCGCCTCCTTAAACACCTTTGGACGATTCTGCTCCCGCATTCGCTCTTTCACCTTGTCCACCAGCAGCCGGCCGGTCAGTTTGGACAGATTCTGCTCGTAGAGGTTCTTCAATCCCTCCACTGCCTCATCCCGTTCCGCAAGTGCTCTTTCGAGCGAATTTCCCGATTTCACGTTCTCCACCCGTGCTTCAATTCGGGCGATCTCCTCCCGCAGATTCTCCACTTTGTCCCCTTCTTCCAGCAATTCTTTTCGATAGGCTTCGGCCTGATCAGCCGTGACCTTCGCCAGCCGATCCTGTTCCTCTTCGTATAGCGAGTGCTCCACGAGTGAACGCAGCTTTTTTTGATACTCCCTCTCCGCAACCTGGTAATCATTCACAATCTCATCGTATTCACCGACCTGATCCACCAGCTTCCGAAGCTGATCTTTCTCACCGGCCGGAATCTCAAACTTGTTATAGATCGCTTTCAAATCCTGCTTCTTCCGGTCGATCAGTTCTTGCTCTGTTTCAATGGCCGTTTTCTGCCGCCCGATCTCTTCGACTGCCCTGCTCCGCTTCTCTTCCTGTTTTTTCAGATTTTTGAAAACCGCATCCGCTTCCGCCGAATCTTCAATCGAAGGGTCTGAATACGGTTTAATCAGGGTCGTCGCCTTCTCTATCTCCTCACCGTATTGATCTCTCTTCTCAGTCCCCGCCTCAACAAGCGCCTTTAGATCTGCATCCGCCGTCTGCCAGTTCTGTACAGCTGTGACATACCACGCAAGCTGACTATACCCAGCTGGCTCCTCAAATGGCAGTTCGGGAATAACTGAGAGACGCTCTTTCAGTTCACCTCCTCTTTTTTCCACAGTTTCCATCCGGCTTTGCAGCTCATTCAGCCTTGACCGGCTGTTCTCCAGCTTCCCGGCGATTCGCTCCTGCCACCGGGCATCCCGCAGTTCCGATATCAGTTCATCCAGCCGCGTTCGGACCTCCTCCGGATTCCATGCCGCAGGCGGATTCAGTCCCGTATTTTGAAAATCTCCGACCCGCACTCGTTCGGTTTGATTATCGCCCTTGTTTCGAAGCTGCATCCATCCGTAAACTGAAAACAGTAAAATCGCAATCAGCCCGACCAATCCAACTTCCGGGATAAAGAACCCGGCCACAGCGGACAGAACCGCCAGAACCACGATCGACAAAATCACCCACGATGGAAACGATCGGCCGGTCGGAACTTCCTTCAGCCAATTGCCCAGCGCCCCGATTCCATCCCGGATCGCTTCAGGATCGTCCAATTCACCGCTCTTCTCCTTCTCAAACTCGCTATTCTCCTGTTCCAGCACCCGCTTATCACTTGCAACCCGGTGAGCTTCCTCAAGAAATCGATCCAGATCACCAACATCCTGCAAGTCCAGTTTCCGCAGCTTTTCAGGATCTGCATCTTCCCCAATTCGTTTCAGTGCTTCCGACCGCTTTTTCTCAAGGGATTTCTGATCCTTTTCCAGACTGGCAATCTCCTTTTCAAGCTCCCCGATTCGCTTGACACGATTCTCCAGTTCATCCAGATCTTTTTCAGACACGCCTGATTCCGGGATGGTCAGTTTACCGAGCCGGTCCCGGCAATCACTGATCACACGATTAGCTGACCGGATTTTTTCCTCTGCATCCGAAATTTCCGATTCAATGCCTTCAACTCTCGACAGCTCTTCGCCGTGTGCATTTTCCAGCACGGACGGGAGTCTCTCTTTTTGATCCCGAAGTTCTTCAAAAGATTGCTCCGCCTTCATCTTCTCAACGGTCAGCTCATAAAATTCAGCCCTTCGAAGAGATTGTTCCGCCTTCTCCCGCTTCAGGTACAGGTCAGTAAGTTTTTCTTCTTCCTCTTTGATCTCTTTTTGTGCCTGCTGGCTCTTTCGCACTGCTTTCTCAGCATCATCAAAACTTTTGAAAACACGAGTATTCTTTGGACTTATATTTGAACTGTACTCCAAATTCTCCGCAGCTTTTTCCGGATCGTATCCCCCCACCGATTCCCGGATAATCTGTTTCGCCAGCTCTTTTCCGTCCGCCGTCAGTAGCTTATGAAGTGCCAGCATATATCGGTTCTGCTCCTCAGCCGCAGGCACCCCGGTAATCTCATCATCTACCCCGTTCCGCTGAACCAGCTTGTGACCAGAATCAACGCGAAGCGTCCAGGGATCGCCATTCATCTCGGCGTGGCCACTTAGTTTAATCCGGCTGGTATCGTTCTGCCAGATCAGCTTTTGGATTGCGTTCGCAGTCGTGCTCTTCCCCGATGCATTCGGACCGGCAATAATGTTGATCCCGTCCGAAAAATCTTCAAAAGGTTTCATCCCTGAAGGGAAACCGGGCATTGTCCCAATCGTAAGGTCTTTGATTCGCAGCGGCTTTTTGGATGAGTTATTCATGGGTTATGCATTTTCCTTTTGTGAAAGAAGTTCTCCCAGGAGCTGACGACTCTCTTTGAGTAAAATATCACGGGCAGATTCATCAGAATCGGGGATCTGTTCATCGAATCGGGAAAGCGGCTGGTAGGTGCCGGAACGGTTTGCACTGCTGATCTGATCCTTCAGATCCATCATCAGTTCCTCTGAAAACTCAGTTGAGTCTCCCGATTCAAGGTCTAAAATCAGTTTTGCGATCATGCCGGGCGGCGTGGGTTGTTTTGCCAGCTCTTCCAGGTTATCAACAACCGGTTCAGCCAGGTTTATCATTTTGCGGACACTCACCACTGTCTCCGCTTCCACCTGCTGCTCCAGCTCATCAGCAAACTGAGACCATTTATCCAGATCGGTCACACTTGGATGCCGGCCGGTCAGCATAATATCACAAATCATGTGTGATACATTCTCAAGCTTCATCACATTTGCCAGAACATAATTTCTCATCTGCTCCAGTACAAGGTTACGGAAATCGGTTTGATGTTCAATGCCGGTCACATCCACCGAAAGCGGCTCGTAACGCACCGGGGAAAGCGGAACCTGTTCAGACCTCACCGTTCTGCCATCGAAAGAAAGCAGGCT